>CBDVER010000553.1:0-1510 GCA_965373055.1 uncultured Thermoplasmata archaeon | reverse complement strand
GAGCTCGATATCCCTGGGGTCCCTCCCCTCTTTGACGAAGTACTCCTGCACCCTCTTCATCTCGTCCAGGGAGAGGCCTATTGCCATCTCCCTGGAGATCTCCTCCATCTCCTGGTCAGAAGCACCCCTGAGCTTCACCCTCATGACGGGGGCGGATAATCCCATCTCCTCGAACAGTAGCGATATGGACATCCGGGCAGCCTCACAGAAAAACTATCTCGTGTGTGTTGATCACGGGGTTCGACAGCAGCCTCTTGCACATCTCCTCCAGCCTCTCCTTCGCCTCCTCACGGGAAGTGGCATCGATCTGCATCCGGTAGACCTTCAGGGACCTCACCTCCCTGACCTCCTCGTATCCAAGGAGCTCCAGTGATTTCCTAGTATTGGACCCCTCCGGATCGCTCACACCTTTCTTCAAACCCACTTTGACCTCAACGGCGAACATCTGAAATCCATCCTGTACTGACGAGGATCTTTTCCATCCTCGATTGGGGGTATAGGACAGGTACTTAAAATCTTATTCTAGGGTGGGTAAAACAACTCGACAAACCGTCGGCCGATGTTAAGTGGGATCTCGTCCATCTACCTTACAAACCGGATGATCGAAAACCTGGCCGACTAATTATTAATATCCAAAACACCTTCCCGGACCTGGTCCAGCTTCAGTACATTGGAACAGATATTTTAGGTGGTTCGATGCCGAGGGTCAGGAAATCCACATACAGACATCCCATGACCCCAAAGGGTATCGAGAAGATCGAAAAGGGGACGATGAACTGGTTCGACCCCGAGATGTTCACGAACTTCAACACCGGTGCCCTGGAGCAGTATCTGGACGAGAAGAACAGAAGAGAGGGATTCGACATCCCCGCATGGGACTGGAAGAAGGTCATGCTGGCCATCGCGATAGGGGCCCTTTTCGCCATGATCAACCAGTATGTGGGCCTCAAGGTCGGCATGGTGATCGCCGGCTCCTGGTACATGGTATATCTTCTCGGCATGGCATGGAAGTGGAACCCGGCCACCCTGAACATAGCGGCAACGGCATCCAACGGCGCGGCGATGATATGCGTCGGATTCGTGTTCACGTTCCCCGCCATATACATTCTTGCACTATCAGATGCTGAGATGGTAAATGGTCAACCACTCATAGACCCCTCCATCCTTCCCTCCCTCCTGCCCATCGCGATCACCGCCACCATGATATCGGGCGTCCTGGGAGTCATGTACTTCATCATCTTCAGGAGGATATGGCTGGTGGAGGACCCCCTGCCAACTCCTGGTTTCGAGGCCACGGTCAAGCTGCTGGACCTATCGCGGGCAACTTCGGCGGAGGCGACCTCCCAGGCAAAACAATCGGTCAAACAGGCGTTCTACTGGATCGGCGGCACCGCCATTTTCACCTTCCTTCGGGATTTTCCCCTCTTCTCGCTCAAGGGATCGTTCTCCGCGCTGAGCGGAAAGATGTCCGTCATGGACAGGTTCGCCCTGGCCCTCAACCTGGAACACA
>CBDVER010000552.1:0-1512 GCA_965373055.1 uncultured Thermoplasmata archaeon | reverse complement strand
GTCCGGATCCCGATACATTCTACACGGAACTTGAACAGGAATCCCTTGTAGCGGACGAGGTAGTGGTAGTCTACGGCAGGTTCAAAGGCTTTGACATGAAGTACCAGGAGTGCCCCAAGATGCCACCAGGGGTCAAGCTGATCAAGGTCGATCACAAGCACACCCAGGAGGGGCAACGGGATCTATATCTCAAGGGTCTTGATGCAAACGACATCCTATTTGTATGGGACAGCGACCTGGTTCTGATGACCGACCCGCTTGAGGTTCGATCATACTTACTATCCCTTGAGGACTGGGACTCGGCACAGGTGGAATGGCTCAAGCCGGACGGAAGCTATGAGCAGTCCAGCATTAGCATATTCAGATACCGCCCAGGGTGGGATAATAAACACGGCGGTATGCTTGGAGACCATACGGGGACCATGATAGCAAGTCCAAAATATAGGGTAGTTAAATCCAAGTCGAACATAGTGTTCTTCCACATGAGGGACCAGGGGACGGCATATCGGGTCAATCAGCGGATGTACTGGGACAGGATACATGGAGGTAAGTAGATGAACGAGCATGATCTATATCAGGATGATAATGGTAATGTAAAGTGTAGGAACTGCAATCGGATATGGTTGAGCAACTATACGACAACTGCGAACTGATGAGGTGAGACAATGAAGCCAACCATAAAAGTTCAAGATCACATTAAGGGAATAACCGTCACGGTGAAGGTCAAGGGAACGAGGAAGCTATCATTTGGGTGTTGGGTCATGGACCTGGGAGCATGGATAATCAAACTAGGCGGATGGATATCAGGCATCAAGACCGAGATCGAAACAAAGAAATAAATAATCAATAGTAGTATATCCACTGGGAGATCAATGGGAGACTGCTACACCAAGGCGGAAGCCAAAGAGGTATGCTGGGGCTTTTTTCGCAAGTACCACTCGCTGCCCAAGGACCCGGTTACGTTCTCCAACAGATTCTTCCCGGTCAATCCTGATGTGAACCGCCCTGACATGGGCCCCGACCTCCCAGTTCTATCCGAGAACTGGCTCAGGTTCATGGACGGCAGATTAAGATACGATCCAAAGAAGCAAAAGTTCTACAAGATCCCTGAGAAGGAGTGGAGCGATAATAAGAACAACGCAATAATCGGCCCTCCCGGGTTCACCAAGACCTTGGTCATGGAACGATACGTCCTGTGGCTGCTGGCCCGGAACCCCAACCTGCGTGGGGTGTACGCGTCCCGGACGGCAGGCAAGGCCATTGAGTTCGTGGGGGCCATCAAACGGCGGATCGAGAATGAGGACTTCATCGAGGCGTATGGGGATCTGAAAGACCTCACGCTGTGGGGTAACTCGAAGTTCAGGCTCAAGCGATCCATTGAAAGCAAAGACGCTTCATTAGTGGGTGTCGGTATCGGGTCCCAGCTTGAGGCAACCAGGCTGGACTTCGCCATACTGGACGACCTAACAGACATCCGGACCAAGGACAGCAACGCGGAAAAGAAAAAGGTAA
>CBDVER010000551.1:0-1526 GCA_965373055.1 uncultured Thermoplasmata archaeon | reverse complement strand
CCTGCCTCACCTCGGTAAGCATCTTGAGCTGTTCCATCTGCATGTCTATCTGCTCCCGCTGAAGTTCCAGGGTCTCCCTCTGCATCGTTATCTGGTACTGCTGCATCTCGAGCTGCTGTTTCTGCTCCGTATCCATCAGCGGCCTGTTCTCACTTGTCCACTTGAACCCATCGATATAGCCCAGAAGCAGCATGATAAGGCCAAGAAGGTTCAATATGGAGAACAGGATCGCAAATAGGGTGATGATGATCTGGAGGTTCTCCGTCCAATCGATATCCTCAAGGAGTACCATGGTGAAGATGAGCACCAGGCAGGTCGAGGAGACCAGATAGATGATCAATCCTATCGCGCCCTTTGTCTTTCCGCCAATATCCTTTACGAAAAAGTACATGCCGGTGACCAGGGAGGCAGGTACGAGGTACATGAAGAACGGCATCACCAGATAGGCCTGATCGAAGACCCCCATGAACATCAGCGCCATGATCATGAAGGCAGGGGGCAGAAATAACCCGAGGATCCCGAAGAAGAACCCGATCACGGAGGACTTGGAGTGTTTTTCACCGTAAGCCCCTCTTCTCACCAGGGAGAGGCTGAAAACAACGATGATGTAGATGATCAAAATAGGGGATAGACACGGCCCCATTGAGAAGAGTAAAAAGAACGAGTCGAAGTAATAATCGCCCGATTCGGAGGTTATCTCAATAAGCACCAATAGTAGGGAGAGTATGATGAAAAGATGGGATATGATCAGCAGTGAGAGCACGATGGTGAACTGTATCAGATGCAGTTTGGCAGGATTCGATTCCTTGTAGGCCATCGCTTCACCTCATCTTCCCAGGTGGCATTATATCGATAATCGCATATTAATATGCTTTCCACCACATGTGGGTATCGGATTCGGCCAACAACGCCATATCATCCCCATCTTTATCGAAAACCACATTGTGACCCGAATTCCCGAAATAGACAAGTCTTAACTATCCAGACATTGATTGGCGGGCGTGTTCGAATTGAACAGGAGCCAGATGGCGAAGCTGGCGCTTCCATTTCTGCTTCTTCTGGTCATCATCAACATACCCAGACCTGAGGGGTTGACCATGGAGGGGCAGATGATGTTCGGGGTGCTGATCTGCGCCGCTTCATTGTTTATCCTTCAGCCCATCCCCCTTGGCCTATCCGGCATCGTGGTCCTCATACTTCCCCTGATCCTGGGGGCGACCAACGTCAAGGAGACCTTCAGCACGTTCGGCAACTCCGCGGTGTTCTTTCTGATCGGCGCCTTCATGATCGCCGCCACCGTGGAGAGGACGCCACTGCACAGGAGGGTATCTTTCTGGTTCCTCAGGTTCGCAGGGTCCTCCCCCAGGCTGTTGGTTCTGGCCACGATGCTCTCCGGAGCGTCTCTTACCCTCATCATGCCGGAACATGGGGTCATCATCCTTCTGGTCCCGGTCCTCGTCTTCACCATCATCAAAATGGGACTGCTCCCATTGAGGAGCAACCTGGCCAGATCCATAATGATAGGG
>CBDVER010000550.1:0-1530 GCA_965373055.1 uncultured Thermoplasmata archaeon | reverse complement strand
CCAAGACGAAGGTCCCGGCCCAGAAAGTGACCAAGACGAAGGTCCCGGCCCAGAAAGTGACCAAGACGAAGGTCCCGGCCCAGAAAGTGACCAAGACGAAGGTCCCGGCCCAGAAGGCGGCAAAGAAGCCAGCTCCGGCCCAGAAAGTGACGAAGACGAAGGCCCCGGCCGAGAAGGTGGCAAAGAAGCCAGCTGCAGAGGCCGGAAGCAGAAAGAAGATCAAACCGGAACTCTCCAAAGAGATCAGAGAGGATCTTGAAAAGAGGAAGGAGAGGAAGGATTCACAGCCCGCCTTCAAACGTGGAGAATGGTTCCGCTACAAAAGGCTTGGAACCGCCTGGAGGAGGCCCAGGGGAGTAACCAACAAGATGAGGAGGAACAGGAGATACCGGCCTCCCAAGGTCAGGATAGGTTTCGGAAAACCGGCGTCGGTCCGATTTCTGCACCCCTCGGGTTTCAAGGAGGTACTGGTCCACAACATAAAGGATATGGAGTCCATAGATCCCAAGGTGCAGGCTGCCAGGATCGGATCCACCGTGGGAACAAGGAAGAGGACCTTCATGATCGAGGTGGCAGACAGGAGAGGGATCAGGGTCCTTAACAGGGGGGCTTTATAATGGATCTGACCAACCAGAGAAGGATGGCCGCACTGATCATGAAGTGTGGAAAGAACAGGGTATATCTGAATCCCAACAGTATCGAGGATATCGCCGAGGCTGTTACGAGACAGGATATCAGGAAGCTGGTCAAGGAGGGAGTGATCTCCCCCAAACAGAAGATCGGCATATCCAACGGAAGGTTCAAGGCTAGAATGGCCCAGAAGGCTGCTGGCAAGAGGAAAGGCCATGGGTCGAGGAAAGGATCCAAGTACGCCAGGTTTCCCAAGAAGAGGAGGTGGATCAACACCATCCGCCCGATCCGCAGGGTCCTTCGGGAGTACCGGGACGGTGGGAACATATCGGCCGAGACATACAGGAAATATTACAGGCACTCCTCCGGGGGGATGTTCAGGTCCATATACCACATGAAGACGCATATCAAGGCGGAGAAGGCGTTTATCGAGAGCCCGGACGGGGGGGTGAACTAATATGGCATTCGGACCCAGATATCACGTTCCTTTCAGAAGGAGAAGGCAGGGAAAGACCAATTTCAAAAGAAGGCTTGCACTGTTGAAATCGAAGAAGACCAGGGCCGTGGTCCGAAAGAGCCATACCGGCATTTCGATCCAGCTTGTGGAATACCGTACGGATGGTGACAGGGTGCTCGCCCACGGGACCTACTCCGACCTGAAAAAATTGGGATGGACCTATTCATTGACAGACACTTCAGCGTCCTATCTGACCGGTTTGATCGCCGGTAAGGATGCCCTTAAGAACGATATAGAGGAGGCGGTCTACGATATCGGCCTCATGGAACCGGCCAAGGGCAGCAGGGTATTTGCCGTCCTCAAGGGCCTGATCGACGCCGGCCTGGAGATCCCTCGAGGTGAGGAGAAGTTCCCCACCTACGATAGGATCTCGGGGAAGGAGA
>CBDVER010000549.1:0-1531 GCA_965373055.1 uncultured Thermoplasmata archaeon | reverse complement strand
ATGGGGGGTGTGCCATCGATGAACAGGTGATATGAAACCTCAAACTCCTGGTAGGACCCTGGTGGATAGATCCTGAAGAGGTAATCCATCCTCCCTTCGAGGTCCGATGGGGTGGTCGTTGCGACCAAGACCTCGCCCGAGGGAGTGAGATCGTAGGTCTGGGTCATTGAAGGGCCCGTGTCGAGATCAATTTGCACATCACCGAAATTGGGAGGGGTTGTGGTGTTCTCAAAAAAGACGTACAGGTCCCCGAACTCCAGCGGCGTATCCTCAGCGACCCAATCCCCCTCGTTGTACAGAGCCCCCGACCCATCAGTTGCATACAGGGCCCCCTGGGTGACACGCACCCTCTCGATCACGATGAACGCCTTGAACGACCTGAAATGGAGGGAACCATCATCCGATAGGACCTGGACCTCGATATCCAGGCAATCCCGTTCGCGAAGGGCCCAGGACACGGTCGCTGTGAACTCGAGGACATGGGTGGTTCCCGAGCTCTTGATGGAGATCCCATCGATGGTTATCCTTGTATCGTAGATCGTGCTCCTGGCGTCATCGCCCTGAAAGGAGATGAGGGCCAGATCGGTTGTCCCACGGATCTTGACCATGATCGCCGCGGGAGGGTCCGTTGAGCCACGGACCTCGATGCCGTTGATCCTCTTACCGATGTTCGGATGCACGACCACCCGATCGGGATCGGCCTCGATCGATACTGAGCCGTTGTAGGGGATCCAGAGCCCTATGTGGTCTGTGGTCTCCAACTCGTAGTTCCAGAAGAACATGTGCAGCGTTACAGCCCTCGAACCGTTCGACCTCGTGAAGGCATACCGACATTTCCTGATATCCTCTGGGATCCAGTGGTTCCATATTGAAAGGTTCGTGACGGGGTCCATCACCCTCGCATAACGGTAGCTCGAAAAAAAGACGGCCTTGTTCGACCGGGGTGCGTCGAATTGTCCAACGAAGGGGAGGTCTTGTAGGTATCCTCTGCCGATGTGCCAAGTGGATACCACACCGCCATCCGTTCCGTTCAGTGTGAGGACGCCAGTATCCGAGGAGGCGACGATGAGGTTGGAGCCTGGGACCTCCACGATCTCGGCCGCCCTGAACTGCTCGAACGCCACGGGATGGTGCCAGAGGACCTCACCAGTCATGGACGAAAGGACTCTGATACCCTCGAAGTTCGAGCACACGATTATCTCCATGCCTGCCTCGTCAGGTATAAGATCGTAGACAATGGGAGGTACCGAGATCGGGCCCTCATCGGATGCGTTCCAACCGAGGATGTACCGACCGGACTCCAGTTCGATGATGTCGATACCAACCAGGAGGTAGGTAAGCTCTCTGGTACCCCTGGTCATCACAATATCCAGGTCACCATCGTAATCGATGTCGGCTACGGCGATGTATGGGGGTTCATCGGATGGTCCGAAACTCTTCCTCCAGGCGATATTGCCCGCCCCATCCGCGACCGCTACCTCCCCCGAACCGAATCCCAGTACGATCTGACAGACCTGTCTCTCATCGTCGA
>CBDVER010000548.1:0-1534 GCA_965373055.1 uncultured Thermoplasmata archaeon | reverse complement strand
TCCTGGAGAAAGTGACGAAGAGGTACAGAAGCTAGGTCCCTTTGGGCGGCCCCCTTTTAAAGGTCAAGTTCTTTAACTATCGCAAGTTTGAGCTCGAGGGCCGACTGCCACCTGCGTTTTTTCTCCTTACGCAGGGCCTTCAGGAGGACGTTATCGAGAGGTTCAAGCTCCTCCAAATAATCTGAGATGAGCGCGGGTTCCTCGTGCATGATATTCGATGTTATCTCATACGGGGACTCCGAATCGAAGGGGAAACGGGACGTGAATATCTCGTAGATGAGAACGCCCAGCTGCCATATGTCCGTCCGCCAGTCCACCCCGCCGAACCTGCTCTTTTGGATCTGTTCAGGCGACATGTAATAGCAGGTCCCCGACACGCCCAGAGTGGACCTAGTTGTGGAATTTACCAGTTTCGATATGCCGAAATCCGTTATCTTCAACTCATCATCGATGAAGAGTATATTTTCCGGCTTGATATCCCGATGTACTATCCCCTGGTGGTGTATCCTGTCGAACTTGGAGAGAACATCCAGTGTTATCTCGATCCGCTCATCATATGTTGCATCCTTGAGGACATCCCTCAGGGAGTGGCTGGCCAGCTCCATGACGAACCACGGGAATGGCTGGAGTCCCACGTCCACCAGCCTCACGACATCATCGGGCAGGATATCCTTCTCACTTCTCATGGATAGCTTCAAGAGACTGACCATTTACGATTGAACGAATATTAAAGGTTTAAGTCAGTCTGGGTCCATACCAATATCGGTTTGGAACTTATAATATCAAAATTTATCATTCTTCCGGAACAGGTTCTATGTCTTTTTTTCTTATATACAGGAATGCCATCAATATCAAAATCGCGATGCATATTACCGATATTGCCATCAACATGATCTGTAAGGTGATCTTTCCATTATCCAAATCGTCTGTAATTTTCAATGAGATCAATGTATAAATCGTTACATTACCGTCCGTCGCTGATACGTTGAGTATGTGGGTTCCTTTGACCGGATCTTCCCAAGTTATCAAACCCGTTTCGGGATCGATAAGAATTCCGTTGGAAGCTCCGTTCAAGGAATAGATGATCTCATCCTCGATGTCATGGTCTGTGGCAACGACCTGGATGGATAACGGTTCTCCTTTTTTCCCTTCGTATGAGGTCTGGAATGTCTCCCATTCAGGTACTGTGTTGACACCAAAAACTGAGATTGTAATGTTCGAATATGAGACCCCACCCTTGTCATCCGATACAGTCAGGTTCACCCAGTAGATCCCAGCATCCCCGTTCCCCGGCACCCCCGCGATAATGTTCTCATTTGCATTCAGGGAAAGCCAATTTGCATTCGAGCTGAGTGCGGACGATATCACATCTCCTGTCGGGTCGATGTCTATGGCAGAGTATCCTATCTGGAATGGCTGGTCCTCTATGGCGTCCTCGTAAGTATCAAAGGCTATGGTGGGGGGATCATTGGTGTTCTGGACCTCGATTGTGAACTTCCTGAAGCTCATTCCTCCATAATCATCACCTACCGTG
>CBDVER010000547.1:0-1536 GCA_965373055.1 uncultured Thermoplasmata archaeon | reverse complement strand
ATCATTGACCCCGAGAGGACCTTCAAGGTCGGAAATATTTAGCAGCATCGTGAGAAGACCCTTCGGTGGGATCCTCATGTCCTCCGCTCGTCCGTATGGGAGCTTCATCGAACATCAATGAAGTTAATAGTATATTAACATTAGTAGATGTTAATCAAATCTTAACATACTGGCCAACGTTGTTGAAACCTTAAGGACCTGAATGATACCTGACCCCATTCCGACGATCCCTATTGTTGGTGTACACAAGAGGTCAAAGAGGACAATATCCAGGTGTATGGAGTTCCAAACCCACATGGATACGCTGGTTCCCGAGGAGGAGGGCAAGTCCGAGAGGTACATATACGTCCCCATGCGACGGTGAAGGTAAAATGATTACCGTCGATTTCGACGAGAGGCCAGGACCATCACGGCGATGGCGGCGATGACCATCATGGTGCCGAAACCCGGACCGTCACCACCTTCGGTCTTTTCTTTGAGGGTGATGATGTCCTGAGCCCCCATGGTCGAGGAATACTTCGATCGGATGGAACTACCATTCATCTCTATCAGTGTCCCGCTGGGGTCAAGGAGATCCTTCATGTCAGGATCCCATTCCTTCTTATGAAATATATGTCCCTTTGGAGCGCGAAGCTGTAGCATTACATCGACCCTATCGTCGAAGGGTTCATCACCACGCATGTACTCATCCTCGAATATATCGTATCCTCCGCTAAACTCATCCTTCCATGGTCCGTCGCCGCCAACGAACTCAGCGAAGGACCCGAAATCGTATGTATAGGAGGTCACATCCTCGCGAACGGGGAACAATGCTGTCATGTTGTATGTTATCGTAACCTGATGGAGTCCATCGAGGGAACCCTCAGCTCCCTCGATTCTGAACATCATGAACACGCTGTCGGGTCCTTTACCGTCAAGGGTGATGTTCGCCTCCACCCCATTATTCGCTATCATCTCATTATGATAGTCAATGTACGTATCGGTCTCCCAACTAGAGACGATATCGTCACCGTCCATATCGAGAACCTGTTGGAAGAAGTATGCGGCCTTACCCTCGTAGGTGCCACTTATTGTGTAGCTCACAGAGCTCACGCTCTCAAATTCCACAAGGATGCTCATGTTAACTGGAAGTATCTCCCTCTCCACGATTGTGATCGAGCTCAGGCTTCCGAAGGTTGAGTTGTAGGAACTGTGGATATCATCGCCATCGATTCTAATCTCAGTCTGATCGATGCTGAGGTATCCATCAAGACCTTCCGGCCAATCTTCCTCAAGGATCTCCCACCCATCGAACGTCCTGAATCTGAACGAGACATCGACATCCTCGGCCCAGGGATCGCCCTCCCGGATGAACTCCATCTCCCAAGGGTCGTCTTCCAGGATGAAATAGTGATCCCAGTTATCGATGCCTCCGATGATATCCCACGAGCTTAGGGTTGAGTACCTCCTCTGTCCAGGTTCGGTCGGCTCTTCATATGTAATACGTTCCGTTATAAAAAATGTGAGAGGGTCTTCCTGCGGATCGTAGACGTAGAG
>CBDVER010000546.1:0-1536 GCA_965373055.1 uncultured Thermoplasmata archaeon | reverse complement strand
GGCCATGGATCGGCTGAGCGAGGAGTATCTGATAGATGACGACGGCCTCGTACCCCCGTCATCACTGGCGGAGGAGCTGATGTTCCTGACCGGAACCAACTCCAACAGGATAGATGATCTCTGCACGAGGCTGACCCACCATGGGACCGCGATCCAGGACAGGAAAAAGGCCGAGGGCAAGCTTCCCCGTTCATACATTCATGCAGTTGGTGCATTTTATCTCACCTGGAGAGATCTGGAGTTCGAGAGGTACACGCCGCTCATCGTTAAGGGCAAGAACGAGGACGCGGGTTACCTTGAAGCTTTCTCGATGGACCCATCCACTTTGACGGGAGTGCTGAACGAGGTCCACGCCTCCATTCACCTATCCGGAACCCTCTCTCCACTCGAGGAATACAGGGATTCCATCGGTCTGCCCGAGAACGCCTCCCTCATCAGCATGTCACCCCCATTTCCGCCCGAGAACAGGATGCTTGTACACTCAAAAGAGCTGACCACGAACTACGAACAGCTGATGAGGGACCCGGAGATGATAGAGATGTTCAGGCGGGAGATCATCGATATCCTACAGGTCGAAAGGATGCGAAACCTGGCCATCTTCTTTCCCTCCTTCGACCTCCTTGGGAGGATCCTGGGCTCCCGGGAGCTGGAGGACGGCACCTCTCTCCCACCATCCCTTGATTGTGGAAGGGAGATGTTCATCGAGAGGAGGGGAAGCGCCCAATCCGAGGTAATGGGCCTCGTGGAGAGGTTCAAGGAAAGCCACGGTGGGGTGCTTGCCTCCGTGATCGGCGGGCGTCTATCCGAGGGGATCGATTACCCCGGAAAGGAACTGGAGATAGTTATCATCGTGGGCATCCCTTATCCCAAACCCAACGCAAGGCAAAGGGCCCTGTTGGCCTATTATGATATACGCTGTGGACAGGGGTGGGAATATACTGTTATAGCCCCCGCTGCCAGGAGGATGCTCCAGGCCCTGGGCAGGATGATAAGGAGCGGGGAGGAGAGGGGTTTCGGGATCATCCTTGATAAAAGGGCAGTACATTTCAGGGAGGAGCTCACCAGTATAAGTGAAGAGAGAGATATTCCCACGGTTCTATCTGGGTTCTTTCAGGGGAACTATTAAAAGGCGGTTTGTTTCTTTACATCCAACTTGTGAGATGACCAATACTCTGGTTTTACAATTCTATGGAGAGGTTTCCTTGGGTAAGAGAAGTAAGGGAAAGAAAAAGGGTCGAAGGGCCCGATCCAAGAAGGTCGAGCTGCTGGATGATGATTGGGATGAGGATACCCCTGTAGAGAAGAAGCCATCTTCGGACCCTGAAGACCTTCAGGAGGCCGTGGAGATAGATGATGGGGGGTCGGAGGAAGTTAAGGAGATTCCCGAGGCGGAAGAGATGGAAGTTTTGTCCACCTCTAAGGAGGAGGATCCCAAGGAGGAGGAGGAATCCGAGATAACATCCAGGAGGACGGGAAAGAGACGGAAGGGGAGAAAAAAGAGAGTCGAGGTCGAGGAGGACACGGCTGAACTTGATA
>CBDVER010000545.1:0-1537 GCA_965373055.1 uncultured Thermoplasmata archaeon | reverse complement strand
CGTAAGTGACGCTGCCGGGAACCGTGCCAACACCAGATTCAAGGTGCTGATCCTGGATACTGAATCACCCACGGCCGTCATCAATGGAGAGGTCGAGCTCGACCAGCACCAGAACCTGATACTCTACGGGGCCGGATCCACTGACAACGTGGGGGTCTCCAATTACAGCTGGAACGTTTCAGGCGAGGATGTTCAGATAACCACGGAGGGACCTCTGCTGAACATCACCATGTACCATGCTGGGGACCATGTCATCACCCTGACCGTGAAGGACATCAGGGGAAACACGGGAGAAAGGAGCGTTCTGGTCCATATCATCGACGTCACCAGACCCATCCTCGATATTGGGCCGGACATAAAGGTCCATGTTGACGATACCATTCATCTTTTTGTTAACCACTCCTTCGACAACGTGGGTATTGTAAACTATACCTGGTCGATCTACACCGATACGGAGCTCGTTTACCTCTATGGCACGGAGCCCTCCCTGACGATTGGCCTGGCCGGCCTCTATGAAGCAAAGCTGACCGTGACCGACCTTGAGGGGAACACCGCGGTGGATTCCCTGCTCATCTACGTCCTTGAGCTGGAGCATATTGATAACGGGACGGATGACGATGATGATACGCCCACTGGTGGTGACGGCGGTGAGGATGCGTCGAACGATGATGGCACCTCCTATCGGTCCATCACGCTATTGATAGCTCTGGCCCTATTGCTAGTTATTCTAGCGATCGTCGTCTTCTCTATGTTAAAAGGGTCCGGTAGAAAAAATGAGAGGATAATGAGCTGGGAAGAGTGAAACGGGACCCCTCCGAATAGGTACAAGACCTCGGGATCTGAAATAATGAAGAGTGACGCGATAGGCAGGATCACCTCGGCGAGGGTTCTGGGACAGGAGGTCGCAGAGCTGTACGACGGAACGGTGTTCAGGGTCAGCGACCTCTCCCTGAGGAACAGGTCCGTGGACATGGAAGAACTGATCATTCCTGGAATAGATGAGCGAAGATACGCTTCTGCCCTCTCCTGATATGTGTCAAGAATGTTGTATGACGGATCTTCAGATCTGTCGATATATCTCTGGCATCCCTTTTTCTCGGAAAATCAAAAAAGCCCCCAAAATACGCCTGCTTCAAAGCCGACCTCTGCTTCTCTGTGAGAACAGTTAGAACTCCCCGATCCTTTGGATTGTATTCCATTATTCCCGCAATTCTAAGATCCGAACCCCACTCCTTCATGAAATCCACGATTCTCTCAACTTCTCCTGGAGGTCCCACCAAGGAAAAGGTCCCATACTCCCTTCGCACGTGTACCGGGAACTCGATGAAGCATCGGAATTCCCTGGCCGAGTACAAAAAAAGCTTAGTATATTCCGGATCGTGGTGTCCCATTATGAAACATAACGTCCGCTTCCCCTCCGTATCGATCGGTATTATCTCATCAAACCACTCGATCTCTCCTATTATATTTTGAAACATTTTCTCAACATCTTCGGGAGTATTCTTCCAGATGATATCGCAAAGCACAAGGAACTCCC
>CBDVER010000544.1:0-1537 GCA_965373055.1 uncultured Thermoplasmata archaeon | reverse complement strand
CGCCCTCTCGTCTTCGTAAAGGGCGTCGGCCATCCTGCGCTCCTCTTCCACCCCGTCGTTCTCCCCATTTTTCCTCATGGCCTTGAAGCCAACGAACAGGAGGGCGAATAGGGCAAGGGCGATCCCTCCTGCAGCCATTATGGGTTGGAGATCGAAGGACCCCTTCCCATCTCCCCCTATGCCCTCGGATATAACGGTCAGGTTGAACGATACGTACCGGGAGTTGGTCCCGTCCCTGACCTCTATGGTCACCAGGAGCGTCCCCTCCGTCCCGTGGGTGGCGTTGATCATGCCACTGCCGTCTGTTTCCAGGGTGACGAAAGGGACGTCCGAGGAGTAGGTCAGGTTATCGCCCTCCTCATCCGATGCGATAACCTGGAAGGTCAGCAACTTCCCTACCGTACAGGAGATATCCGGCAGCGGCTCAATATAGGGCCCCTCATTCACCTCTATCACCTCGACAGTTATTTGCAGGAGTGATACACCCCCGTTCCCATCACTGGCGAATATCTTGAATACATTGGTCCCGACATCTTTCTGGACGGGATACCACGCCATCTCGCCGGTCTCACCATTCAGCTCTATCCCCCCATCCTCCGTTGAATACGTGATGGGGTCACCTTCGATATCCTCCGCGAGGATGGTGATGAAGAGAGCGGTGTCCTCCAGTACCACGAGGTCCATCCTCCCGAGCGGGGCCTGGGGGAATGTGGGCGGATCGTTCATGGGGGAGACCATGACAGGTATCGATACCTCTATTCCCCCCAGCCCATCGTCCACGCCAATGATCACCTCGGTCTCCCCGAACCAGTCCGGTGGGGGTTTGACCCTGAGGAACGCCGCACCTTCCCCTCCGATACCTATCCTCGAGACCATGACAGGAGATGATATCAGCGAGTACTCGAGAACCTCCCCGAGATCGTCGATATCATCGAAGAAACCATCCAGGGCGAGGGTCGAGCCTGCCGAGTCCTCGAGCAGGGTGATGGAGGGCGATCCCAGCAGGATCGGAGGATAGTTGACGATGAGAAGGGATTTCGAGCCCACATCGATCATATCGGGTGGATACTCCCCGTATGGGTCCATTACAATATAGACCATGCTCGTGTTCTGCGGAGAGATGAAAGATAGGGATCCGTTGAGGTACTCCCCGGGCCCTATGGGCCCCGGGTCCAATATCTCTCCAATGGCCTTGCCCCCCTCTCCAGGGTCTCCGTTGAATACGCCAATATCGACCTCACCGGATACGGGGCCCTGGTTGTATATCGAGTAATGAACGGAGACCGGGGAGCCCGGCCTCACGACATCAGATGGGTCAAACCTCCCGGTTCCAGGTGAGAACAATAGGTCCGGTCCAGATGTGTTGAAGCGTATCCAGGCTATGTTGTTCGACGCGTCCAGATCTATCGAGGAGGTCTGCGCGACCAGCTGGAATGCATGTGCTCCGGCCCTGACCGACCAGTTCCAGGATACCACTCCTTCCTCATCCTCCTGGAGGTCGCCAAGGTCATGCCTGAAGACCTTGTATGTGGGATCT
>CBDVER010000543.1:0-1539 GCA_965373055.1 uncultured Thermoplasmata archaeon | reverse complement strand
AGTACATTTGTCATAGACATTATATTCACCTTTCATCGATTTCATCCACAGCTCGTTATATATTATTTTACCCGAATTATTGTAGATACTAATTAATTAGTAAATATAAAACCGATCTGTTTTGCCGTTGATCCGTCTCTTGAAGATAAGGACGGCTGGAATCGATGTAAATTCAAATGTATTCAAAATAAGCGTGTTCGTTGAAGACCCCAATGGATATGTCCTTCTCCGGGATCATGGTTCTCCTTGTCAGGCACCTTCTGTACAGTGAGAGCTGGGAGACGAAGTTCTCCGGATGGTTCAAATTCGGTTTGTAATCGAGGATCCGGACCCTCTTGTTCCTGACCTGAAGGATATCCATGTGCCCGGTAAGGGTTTTTTTCAAAGAGAGGTCTTTCGCCTCACTTGGGTTTAGAAAGACGGGAAGCTCCGTGCATACTGTGGAGCTGTCGTTCAACAGGAAGAAGGATTCGATGGAGTCGTGGGCGGACTTCAAGTTGGCCATCCTGAGAATGGAGAGCCTGCAGAGTTCCGTGATAGGATCCTCTATCTTATGTGGGGATAGATCGGCTGTTATCTTGAAGGATGATGCCCTGGGGCCCGAAAAGAACATCCTGTCGGGCAGCGAGCGCTCCACCCAGTTGATGTATCTTCTTATTCCAGGGAACCTCTTGCTGGATAGGTTCAGTTTCAGCGTGTGGTATCTCAGGGGAAAGACCTGCTGATGGTTGAATATCTTCCCCTTGATCACCTCATCGGGATGGATGTCGAATCTCTTTCTGAGGTCCCGGATCGTGAGTGTGTCGCTGTACCTCTGTATCCAGGAGTAGATGGTCCTGATCGGCGGGGAGAACGGGTATCTCTTTCCGATCTCCTTTTTTACGGAGGCGACAGGGTACCCGCTGTTGTAGAGTTCAACTGTATGGAGTATGACCTTTATGGGATACTGCGTGTATGGTTGTTTTATGTCGGAGAAATGTTTCGAGCAGGACCTGCATAGATACTTCTGTATGGGCCCCTTTTTGGTGTTCCTGATACCTACCTTTACTACGCCGTTATCACTATTACAGCCTGGGCACTTCATTGCAACGCACTCCTTGAACGGGACCGTTGGGTCACATCCAGGTATGATAATGGGAATGTGCAGATAATATACTTGCTATTGTTGATATTGTTCTCTCGGTCCAACGGTGGTAGAGGTGGGATCTTGCAAAATACCGAACGGCCTCCGGGGACGCGCTGTACGCGTCCCCTTCACGGTCCGTGATCCTTACGCCATATCTTCTTTAATCTTCGCGATGGTCGCCTCCGCCGCCGCGATGAGGGCGTCCGCGTCCTCCTGTGTCAGCTTCTTGCCCGCCTGGGCCTCCACCGCTTTGATGAAGGCGTTGAGCTGGTTGATGGCGGTGCCGTACTTCTCTTTCTCCAGCGACTTTAAAGCATTGTCCAGCTTGGAGGTCAGCTGGTTCTCAGTGCCGCCCTCTAGGTCCATGTCCTCTATGTCATCTACGAGGTTCTCTATCTGTTCCACGGGATCTT
>CBDVER010000542.1:0-1549 GCA_965373055.1 uncultured Thermoplasmata archaeon | reverse complement strand
AGTATGGATATTGATCTTGGATATTCCCAGACCGTTTCTGATAAGATATTGATCTCTCAATTCCTCAGGGCCCCCGAGAGGGAACCCATCTCGGAAAGTGAACCAATTCACAGAGGAATATACGTGCCCTTCAACTCAGATGGGCCCTTCACTCACTCTTCCTGCAGTTTATCATCATCTCTGCTTCTGGAGGAATAAAACAGGAGCGCCATCAGGATCACGCCGATTATTACGGCTATGGCGATGTAGATGCCGGCATTGCCCTCTTTGTCCTTGCTGTCATCATCATCGGTATCGTCATCATCGTCGGTATCATCGTCATCAACGATATCGGATGGGCCCACAACGATATTGAAGGTCATCTCATGGGTTCTATCTCCATCGGTCACGGCCACGGTCACCGTATAATTGCCAGCTTCTAAAGGAACCCAGTTCATGGAGCCGTCACCATTGACGTTGAAACCCGCCGGGCCATCTATCAGCAGGAAGGTGATATCATCTCCATCCTCATCAGAACCTGTCAACTGGCCCGTGAACTGCTCTCCCGCCTTCAGCTCGGCGTCCTCATACCTATCCATCACTGGAGGTTATCCTCCACCGGGATCTGCTTCTCCAGGACGGTGAGGGAGAACACCATCTCGATGGTGAAGTTCCCGTCATCTGCGTGTACTATCACCTCATAGTTACCTGGAGATTGATCCGTTGAAGTTATCTCCCCCGTTTGAGGATCTATGGAGAGTCCCGCTCCACTTTCAGCCTCAATACTGTAGGCTATGACATCTCCGATATCGATCTCCTCCGCGGAGACGTTGGTCGAGTAAATGTCACCCTCTGTGATGGTTATCTCATCCAGGAAGTAGGCCCAGGTAGGTGGGTCGTTCACATTCAGAACAGAGATGGTGAAGTTCATCGAATCCGCTCCACCATACATGTCCGACATGACGATCCAAACGTTCTGTGATCCCACATCATTGTTTCCAGGGGTTCCGCTCAAGGTGTTGTTATCCATATTCAACCAGGCTGGACCGGAGTTCATTGCCCAGGTCAGGGCATCGTCGACATCTACTTCGATCGCACTCAATGTCAGCTCAAAATGCTCATCCTCGGAAGTGACAATCTCCCCCACGACATCGATGATCGGACGATCGTTGACATTGATCACCTCAAGGTCGAAGGTGGTCCAGTCCATTCCGCCGAAGAGGTCAAAGACGGAGACGTTCACGGAGTGGATCCCAACATCGTCGTTGGTCGGCGTACCCTGAAGCGATCCGGTCAAATTGTTCATCTCAAGCCAGTCTGCATCTGTGGTCACATCCCACTCCAGCCCCTGATACGGCGAGTCAATATCTTCGGCTAAATACAAAACGGAGAACAGCTGGTCCTCTTTGGTGGTCAATATGTTCTCCGTTATGATCACTGGATCATCATTGGTATTCACAACGACTAGGGAGAAACTGCCTTCCGAATATCCCCCCCTACCATCGCTGATCGATAGATCCACGATGTATTCTCCCACATCGTTATTTTCGGGTATCCCCGAGATGGTTGC
>CBDVER010000541.1:0-1556 GCA_965373055.1 uncultured Thermoplasmata archaeon | reverse complement strand
CCACGTGAAAGTTGCTATGGCCGGTTCAAACCAATTTACAGCAGGGATCACACTGCCGTTCAACAGCCTGGAATCTATGGGATACAGGTTCATCCTCACGGATGGATCCGGGAACGTGAATATCACCGGGGAGATGACCGTTACAGTCATAGATGACGATGATCCGATCCTCATTGAGGACCTTACCCCTTCCTCGGGAACGACCGGGGACGATCTGACGATCGTAGTTTCCGCATACGACAACATCGGCATCGATCACATCAACGTGACATACTGGTTTATCGCGGATGAGGAAATTGAGATCACGCTATCTTCGGGCCTTCGATATATGGGAGGGATATCCCTCCCATCCGGCCCATACGTGTCACTCTCCTACACCATCACGATCGTGGATACATCAGGGAATCTTATCACCTCGGAGGAGAAGCTTGTATCCATACTGGACGACGACATCCCTCAGCTATTGGACAGCGCCGTCCCGGAATCAGTGACCACCCCTGGTGTTCTCATCGTCTCATTGAACATCTTGGATAATATGGGCATATCCGAGGTCTGGCTGGTGTACGCTTTCGGACCGGATGATCCGGGGGAGATCTCAATGACATTTGAAAATGGCGCCTATTCAGCTGCCATTGATCTTCCTGATAGCTTCGCAGGAACAGCACATCTCTCCTTCAGGGCAGTGGATACCACCGGGAACGTACTGGAAGGTGAGCTCCCTGACGTCCTGGTATTCGACGGCATCGACCCTGTTATACAGGAGATCGAGGACCTGAACGTAACTGCCGGAGATCTTATCGAGGTCTATCCCGAGGTGAGCGACAACATCGGTGTGGTAAGTTTCAAATGGACCGGAATTCCGCTCGATACGGACAGGAGCGCCCTTTTAGGTGTGATCGATACACCGGGTGCATATTCGATCATCTTGAATGTTTTCGATGAGGCGGGTAACAATGCCTCGGTCAACTTCACTATCATTGTGGGAGATATCCCCACCGACGATAAGGACGGGGACGGCATACCCGACACGTGGGAAGATGAGAACGGGCTGAACAGCTCCGATCCCTCCGATGCGGCGCTCGACCCTGACGGGGACGGTTTCACCAACCTGATGGAATACCTTCTTGGTATGGATCCAACCATGTCAGATCTGGAGGGGCCACCCGCAGATGATCAGGATGAGGATGGGATGTCCGACATATGGGAGAATGAGAACGGATTGAACAGCTCGGACCCATCGGATGCGTCCCTCGATCCTGATGATGATGGTTACTCGAACCTCGTTGAATTCCTTAGGGAGACCGATCCCAACATTGCAGAGAAGGACCCGACCGGGAAGGACGATGAGGGGACCTCATATCTGATGATCGCGATCCTCCTGTTGATCGTCGTCCTTGTGGAAGCCGCTCTCCTTGCATTCCTCCTTGTGAAAAAGGGAGGGGCCTCCCCGCCTCCGGAGATGGAGGAGGATGAAGTTCCAATAGAGGAAGAGGAGGACCTGGAAGAAGATGAGAATCAATTAGATGAGGTGGAGGAGCTGGATGAGCTCTCCGAAA
>CBDVER010000540.1:0-1558 GCA_965373055.1 uncultured Thermoplasmata archaeon | reverse complement strand
TCTCGATGAGGGAGAACATGTCCAACAGGAAGGCCCTGGTGGACATCGGTGTGGCTGGACCCATAGCGGGGTTCATCATTGCCATCCCCGTAACCATCGTCGGCCTCATGCTGACCAACGCATACCCATCCTCGGAGCTGGTGGATGGAACCACCATTATGATATTCAACAATCCGATCATACTGACGTTCTTCACCTATATCATCCCGATCGAGGGGGATACCGCGGTATTTCCCACGTTCATCGCCGGGTGGATAGGTTTCCTGGTGACTGCCCTGAACCTGCTCCCCATAGGCCAGCTGGACGGCGGCCACATCACACGGGGCATCCTGGGAGACAGGGCGAAATATATCTCATACGGCGCGGTTCTGCTTCTGGTCATACTGGGCTTCGCCACCGAGTTCAAATCCTACCTGTTATTCGCGCTCCTTATCATGCTCATGGGCACAAGGCACCCCCCGCCATTGGATGATTACTCTCCGCTATCGAAAAGGCAGTACGCGGCAGGGGCGTTCGCTATCCTGATGATGATGGTCTGTTTTCATCCAATACCCATAGAGATCATCCAGGCCCAGTCTCCGGACGTGCAGGTGTATGGGCCGGATAGCAACATTACGGTATCCGATCTGGCACCGGCGAGGATGGAGATCATTGTTGAGAACGGGGTATCATCCCCGGAGGCGATATCGATGACTATCGAGTACGGAGGCGTCCTGATCGTCCCGGAACACCTCTACCCCGATCACGGCCTGGACCCTGAGCGGTTCGAGGATGCCGTTAACCGATCGCAGCTCTTCTACGATCTGGACGGTTGGTACGTATTCTCGGAGTCGCCGGCGGAGAGGGAGCTCGCGGGGAACGGGGCCCTGGAGTGGACCTTCCACCTGGCCACATCGTCGAACATCTCCCTATATGCCAACACCTCCTTCTGGATACATTTCTCATACGCGGACAGGGTTGAGACGGTGGAGATATTCCTGGAGAGGGGAGAGATCGGCGCATATATCGAGAAGAGGCGGCTATCCGGCGATAACGCCTACAGGATAGACGGCAACTTCCACACGTTCTCGTCCGGGCCTATCGAGACGGAGATATCCCTGAGCACCACCGGAGCCAGAAGAGGATGGGACCTGCTCCTGATCCCAAAAAGCCCTGCCAACTGGTCGTTGGAGGATGGCGGGATCTCAACGGTATCGTCTGAGGAGGGGGAGGAGGTGCAGGTCGTCCTTGGCAACATCTCATGGCCAGAGGGAGAGAGCTATCGGGAGGAGGGGTTCACACTTGAGATCTGGCTGGGAGGGGACGTTGGTCCGGAGGGCTTGGTCCTCACCCTTACGATATACGGTGGATCTGCAGGGAGCAGGAGCCTGGAGATCACCCTCCTATGATCTTCGGCGCCATGAAAACCGTTTGAATATTGTTGATATGTTAATCTTTTTAATTTTGATTTGGACGTTGTTTAGCTCTATAATTAAAATCTTCTGCTAGGCTGATGTATCGATCATCTATTGGCTGAAATTCCTGTTAGGCTGAGATTTTGTTCATCTCTTAAGCAGGA
>CBDVER010000539.1:0-1568 GCA_965373055.1 uncultured Thermoplasmata archaeon | reverse complement strand
CCCGATGGAGACCCTGCTTCTCTCGGGTATCGCTGTAGGGGCCTTTTTTACAGCCCAGGTATCTCTGATGAAATACAGCGCCGGCGATGAATTGAGAAGTTTGGTCTTCTGGTTGATGGGGGGGTTCTGGGCAAGCAGCTGGGATAAGGTCGCGATCGCCTTTCCTTTGATCTGTCTTGGTGTAGCAGGTATCCTTTTCTTCTCCCGTGACCTGAACATCATGCTGATGGGTGAAGATCATGCTGTTGATCTGGGGATAGATACGGAATCTGTGAAAAAGATCGTTCTGGTTTTCGCGACCCTGATAACCGCCGCTGCGGTATCCGTGAGCGGCATCATAGGTTTCGTAGGCCTTATCATACCGCATATCATGAGGCTCATAGTAGGGCCGGATCACCGGATCCTGCTGCCTTCCTCGTGTTTGGTGGGGGCGATGTTTCTGATATGGACGGACACGCTGGCAAGAACTATACTTCAGCCAACCGAACTCCCTGTTGGCATCATAACTGCATCGTTGGGCGCTCCTTTTTTCCTGTTCCTGCTGCGGAAACGGAAGAGAATAACCGGGTGGTGAATTGAAGCTAAAAGTAAACGGGATCTGCTTCTCATATGACAGTATAAGGGCATTGGATGATGTCTCCTTCGAAGTGAACGGGGGGGAGGTCATAGGAATAATCGGTCCCAACGGCTCGGGCAAGACCACATTGCTGAGGTGTATCAACCGGGCGTTGAATCCCGAAAGAGGAACGATCTTCATCGATGCTAGGGATATCCTGGAACTCGACAGGAAGGGGATAGCGAAGGAGATAGGTGTTGTTCCCCAGAACTCCATCATACATTTTCCATTCACCGTCCTCGATATCGTATTGATGGGAAGGACACCCCATCTGGGACGGTTGAACGGGGAAAGCGTGAAAGACCTCAAGATCGCAAGGAATGCCATGAAGATCACCAATACCCTCCATCTCGCAGAGAGATCTATCGATGAGATCAGTGGAGGGGAGAAACAGCGTATCATCATCGCAAGGGCCTTAACCCAGGAACCAAGGATCCTGTTACTTGACGAGCCCACGCTGCATCTGGATATAAATCATCAACTGGAGATACTGGAACTGGTTGATGATCTGGCAAAGAAAAAAGGTATTATCGTTGTCCTGGTCTCCCATGATCTCAACCTTGCAGGCCGATATTGCGATAGGCTGATTCTGCTCAATGATGGATCGATATTCTCGATGGGAAGGGCGGAGGAGGTACTGACCAAGAGGAATATCAATGATGTTTATAACATCGAGGTCGAGATCAGTTACAACAGGATGATAAAGGCCAATACCATCATCCCAGTCGCGGTATCGAAGAAAAAATCCTTAAAGTAAATGTTCATATTCTGCCCATTTATTCCCCCTTTCTATCAACGAGCAATAATAACATCGGAAGAACGAAGATCGCGCCGATGTAGCTGTACATGATCATTATTGCAGTCAGGATCCCGAAGGTGACGAACGCCCCGAAGGATGCGAACATGAGCACTGCAAAGCCAAGTGCGGTGGTTGCGGCTGCGCCCAGAAGTG
>CBDVER010000538.1:0-1570 GCA_965373055.1 uncultured Thermoplasmata archaeon | reverse complement strand
TCTCAGGGTTCGGGTTGCCCCGATCCCCTCGACATTTGAGATCCATCTGGCGTATGGTGCCTTCCGGTTCACTCCCTGGAGAAGGTAAAGGGTTGCCCCTTTGCCTTACCGGGGGAGGTCCCCATTGGGCAGTTACGTCCATTCAGCCCTCCAATTCGATCGTCCCGGATCGCTCCGGGTTCCCGAAAGGGAGTTCCAATGGTTGGATATCCAGCCATTCCTCATCTTCAGGTTCCACGGGTTGCCCCATGATCCCTTTCGAAGAGGGCGGTTGGACATTCGCCATCCATCGGGTCCATCCCTGATACGAGGTTCGGGTTGCCCCGATCCAAGGATCGTGGAAGGTCTCGATTGGCGGATGACGGCCATCGGATGGCCTTGCCTTCCGATCCGGGCTGCCCCGGAACTTCGGGCCTGGAAGCCTATAGTGGACGTTGGACGTCCAGGGGTCTCGACCTTTACCAGGGATACGGGTTGCCCCGTGTCCCAGGTCGGAGAAACACATGGCCGAGCGCTTTTCCCTCTGCATACATCGGTCCAGGTTCCGGGTTGCCCCAAAACCTTTTTCGATGTACGCTCGGTGTAGCGACATCGACCGGGTGCCTCGCACGTCTTTCCGGGTTGCCCCGAAAACCCATGCGGGGATATCCCCGATGACCAGGATCATCCTTCGGAAAGGTCCTTGTTTCCGGGTCGGGTCACCCCGTCCTTTTCACAAGGGATCCCGAGGGAACACTTGGTCGGTCGAAACCTCATCATCAGGATCGGGTTGCCCCGTTCCTGATAACCAGAGGTTCCAGATGGGCGTATGGTATCCGCCAGGTTGGTCCAGGTGTGGGACACGGGTTGCCCCATGTTCCAGGCCCAAAGCCTTCCGGGCAGACGCGAGCTCGAACCTTCCGGATCCGTTCCGAGGAACTTCTCCGTCGGGTAACCTCCCGACAGCCGAGGCGGCCGGGCGGTGAGCCCAGGCCTCTCATGCCGAAGCATTCGAGGCCGATCCCGCATACAATATCCCTTGCGGGACACCTTCAAGGTCCTTCTTCTGCGACCCGAGGGCGGCGTCAGAAGGGCGTTGAAGGACATATACGGGAGATCCTTCGTTTGTTCCGTTCAAGACCCCACCGAGGTGCGGTCTTTTCCGGGAACACATACATCATTTCCAGCCTCCGGGAACCCGAAGATCCCCTTGGGAGGAAATGCCCCTTTGGATGCTCGGTCAATCGAATCCGATCCGGACAACATGGACCGAAGGACTCAATATGTTCCAGGCAAAACAACATAATATCTGCCCACTATATAAGAGTATTGTATGCCCCTCCACAGGCAACTGTAACATTTCTATATAAATTTATATTATTATCATATGTAATAATAACTGTGAAATGTATTGGTTTCTCCCTGACATCCGTAACAAAATTACCGAATGTACTGTGAAAAAAATAGGTTAATTTGTCTCCAGTGGAA
The DNA here is from genome assembly GCA_965373055.1 of uncultured Thermoplasmata archaeon. Lineage (GTDB taxonomy): Archaea > Thermoplasmatota > Penumbrarchaeia > Penumbrarchaeales > Penumbrarchaeaceae > JAGLEG01. The sequence continues at coordinate 103 of CBDVER010000538.1, read as the reverse complement.
ATGTAACATTCAAGCTATAAATAGGCTCTTATATGCCTTCAGGTCGGCAGACATATCAAGAGATAGGAAAAAGCGAGGATCAACATATAAAAGGTTGACCAAG
>CBDVER010000537.1:0-1571 GCA_965373055.1 uncultured Thermoplasmata archaeon | reverse complement strand
ACCTTTCGGGAAGCGGGATCACACCGCCGACCAGGAAGGGGGTGGGAGTGGTCATAACCGGTGCCGCAATGGGCCTGCCTGGAAAGTTCAAATCCGTCTTCTCTGAGGATAACCTCAACCTGTTGGTCAGCGGAAGGAACCTGATCGAGAAGATCGAGCCGGAATATATTCCAAGGTTCATAGAGAAGAACATAGTCAGGCTGGACAAGAAGGCGGATGGAAGCGCCGAGATGATCAGGCTGGATGACGGCGAGAAGGTAGCGCATCTGGCCGGCATGCTTGGAGATTTCGATCTGGGGAAGGAGTTCGACGTGCCGGAGGATCTGGTCAAGCACCTGGATATCACCACGAGGCTCGCGTTCGCATCGGGCCTTCTGGCACTCAAGGACGCGGGGATACCCCTTGTGAGAAGGTACTCACAGACATCCACGGGATCGTTCCTGCCAGAGTCGTGGGAGCTTCCGCTTGAGATGCAGGAGGACACCGGCATAGTGTTCGCCACCGCATTCCCCGGATACGATATGCTGTTCGGACAGATCGCACTTCACATGGAGATGAAGATCTCAAAGGCGAGGGGCGAGGAGAGGGAGAGGTTGTACGGCCATCTCAAGAAGGTCGTCAAGGGTACGGAATTGGAAGGTGACCTTGAGAGCTGGCATGAGGAGGCCCTAAAGGACCCACAGGCAGAATATCAGTTTCCAAGACATTTCATGTTCATCGTGCTGGCGATGGGACACTCCCAGTTCGCACAGTACCTCAAGGCGAAAGGGCCCAACACCCAGGTGAATTCGGCCTGTGCCTCATCCACCCTGGCGGTTGCGATAGGCCAGGACTGGATCCAGGCCGGAAGATGCAAGAGAGTGTTGGTACTGGGCGCGGACGACCCATCCTCGGATAACTCACTGGAGTGGCTGGGATCAAGCCTGCTTGCACTTGGTGCCCTCACCACCGAGAGCGATGTGACGAAGGCCGCCCTGCCCTTCGACCGCAGGAGAAAGGGGATGATAATCGGGTCTGGCGCCGCAGCCCTGGTCCTTGAGGCCGAGGAGGAGCCAAGGCGAAGGGGAATGAACCCCCTGGTGGAGATACTTGGAACCCATATAGGGAACTCCGCCTTTCACGGCTCCAGGCTGGACGTTGCCCACATAGCCAGGTCCATGGACCGGTTCATGCTCCGCGTTGAGAGGGAGACCGGCATAAAAAGGGAGGAGATCGCTGACGATCTGATATTCATGTCCCATGAGACGTACACGCCGGCCAGGGGCGGATCCTCCGCAGCGGAGGTAGAATCGCTAAGAAGGACCTTTGGAGATAGGTTCAGGGATATATTGATCATGAACACCAAGGGGTTCACAGGACACGCATTCGGAGCGTGCATGGAGGACCCGGCGTTGATCAAGGCGCTGGAGACCGGAAGGTCGATACCAATAGCCAACCTGACCCCATCGGAGGTGGACAAGCAGTTCGAGGGGCTGCAGCTTTCCAGGGGAGGGACCCACAACAGGAGGTTCGGACTGAGGCTGGCGGCCGGATTCGGGTCCCAGCTCTCCTTCCTCCTAGTGAAGAGGCCC
>CBDVER010000536.1:0-1575 GCA_965373055.1 uncultured Thermoplasmata archaeon | reverse complement strand
CGACTTAATTGTGATGAGGTATGCTGGTATCGTTAAGTATGATCGAGTTCTTCACCTCGGAGGCTGCCCCCACCCTGGAGTTCCTTCCGATATACGTGGACCCCCGGATATAGGAGTTCGGACCTATCACGGCCCCCTCATCTATTATCACGTTACCCTCGATATAGGTTCCGGATCTGATCAGGGCCCCTTCCATCAAGATCAAATTCCCCTTTATGTGAACGCCCTCCTCCACCTCCCCCCTGATATCCTCCTTCAATCCTTCCATGTAGATCTCATGTGCACGGAGTAGGTCCCATGGGGAGCCGATATCCACCCATTCTGCATCCGGAACCAAACCTCCCACCTCCTCCTTTTCCATTATCAATTGGATGGAATGTGTTATCTCATATTCCCCTCTTGAGGAAAGAGGGGTCCTCTCTATCGCCTCGAATATGTTCCTCTTGAACAGATATATCCCACCATTTATGAGGCCCCTGGCCCCATCCCTGGGTTTTTCCACTATCGCCTCAACGATGTCCCCCTTCACCAGGACCATCCCGTACCGGGACACATCCTCTACCTCGATAAGCGACATCAGGCTTCGTCCATCTCTCTTGAAGGTCTCGATCATGGACGCCACCAGCGAATGGGTAACGATGACATCTCCGTTCAGGCACAGGAACGGTTCGGCCATCATATCCCTGGCCATCTCAACAGCATTTGCGGTTCCCAATCGTTTGGGTTGGACCAGATAATCTATCTTCACATCCCACTTTGATCCATCTCCGAAATGGTCCTTTATCACTCCGCCGTGGTATCCTGTCAGGATCACAATATGGTCAACGCCCGCTCCTTTCAAGGCGTTCACGGTATGCTCAAGGAAGGGCTTTCCCGCAACGGGAAGCATGGGTTTGGGCCTGTTCTCCGTCAACGGGCCCATCCTGGCCCCTTTACCAGCAGCAAGTATCAGAGCTTTCATCTCGTATACACCAGAAAGGAGATGATATCTCATCAATTATTTACATTTCCCTATTCAAGTCATCCATATACAACATATTGATACACTATTCCACACTTTAACATCAAATCATTTCCATTTCTACCGACCATCATCACATATAACCATAATCAATCCACCATATACGGCAATTATTCAAGTTTTTACATCTCAAGATGTGATTATTTACAGAATTGCCAATGATATCCGGTTAAAATGATAGAGCAGTCGCAAAACATTTATATAGCCAGGCATCGATATGGAATCGTGGGGTAATAGGGGTACCCTCAATCTAGTGGAGGTGATTTGTATGGCAATGAGTATGATAGATTTGGAGAGAGCGAAGACGCTCGCAAATAAAAAAGGTCTGAAACCCGGCATGGTAATCGGTAGAAGCGAGGTCCATTTCACAACAGAGAACAATAGAAGACTTAGAATCATTGACTGGGAGACTTTCAATGAATCCCTTGATGACAAGAAACTCGCAGTCTACGAATCGAACGGCTGGATGAAGATCATGAAGAAGAGGTAGACTCAAGCATAATCACCCACGATCAGGAGGCGAAAGTTTAATCTATCCCTGAAGTAAGATACCT
>CBDVER010000535.1:0-1580 GCA_965373055.1 uncultured Thermoplasmata archaeon | reverse complement strand
GGGTCAAACAATGGATTCGCACATCTTACTTCTTCATCCATATCTTTTTCAACTTCCATTTGGTATTCATTTCCCTCCTCATCGATTACAAAGAACTCATATTCCTCCCACTCAGCTAAGTGATTTAGATCCCAAATATCGATCGAGTCATCTTCAATATTCACTGAAACAATAAACTTTGGTTCCTTCTCTTCGTCATAGTTCTCCATGAATAAGGATGTTAGGAAGATCATCAAGATGATCAGAAGTGGAATGAAAACGAATTTCTTCTTCGTGTTATCAACCTTCTCTTTCTAATGGAAGATATCACGATTCTCCCTAATATCATTTTTCTTTCCCCGCCAGATCGGGAAACGTTCGCAAGGCTGTTCATCAGGTACATTCAACGAGCTGATACCAGATTATACTTCAAAAATTGGCGGAAAGGGTGGGCTCTCCTCAACAAATTAGGGTATATGGATGGGGACGAAGATGAGGGCCGACCCGGTCACATCCGGTCCCAGATATCCGCATAGACCTGATATATCTCGTTTGCAAGGTCGTCCCAGGTCGGAAGCCTCTCCAGGAACTTTTTCCCACCCTTTCCAAGCTTCTCCCGCTGCTTCGGGTCTCCCGCCAGCTCGAGCACTATGCGGGCGAACTCCTCGGGGTCCCTGGGTGGGGGAAGACGGCCGTTAATGCCGTCCTCTATAAGCTCCGGTGTCCCCCCCGCAGCCGTTGCGATCACCGGCCTTCCGAACTGGAACGATTCCAGGATCACCCTTGGGTTCCCCTCGTCGGAGACGGAGGAGAGGACCAGTATGTCGCATCCTGCCATCATCTCCAGAACGTCGTTGTAATCGTCAACGAACCCCTTCAGGGTGGTGTTCTTCAGGCCGTTCTCCCTGATGTAGGCCTCCAGCTCCCCTCTCATTCCGCCCTCACCAACTATGGTGAGGTGGATCGTGGGGTCCTCCTTCTGTATTATCTTCATAGATCGTAGCAGGTGGTCCACGCCCTTGTACGGCCTGAGGGCGCTGATGCAGAGAAGCTCGATGTTGCCGTCGTGATCATAGGGTTTCGGCCTCAGCTTCTCCCGCGTTCCGGGTGGTATCTCGGGGTTCAGCGAAGGGTATGTTATGATCTTCTCCGTGGGCACTCCGTAGGACTCCAGCTGTTTCGCGATGGTGGTCCCCGTGGATACGTACCTTGTCACCCTGCCCATGTGTATGTTGTAGGCGGGGTCGGCCATATCCTGCACCTCCTTGATCATCTCCTGCCCCAGGATCCTCGAAAAAAGGGATATGAGGTATCCATACCCACCGTTGGAGTGTGCATGTATCACGAACGGGCCGTACTTCATCCTCAGGTGGAACAGCTGAAGAAAGGTGACGGGGGGGAGTATCAGATATCTCACAGGCTTTGGGGCGTCCAGGAGGAAGGGCTGTATCCTGTGGACCTTGATCCCCTCCATGTCCCTGTACCCTCCCGCCTCGGGGTTCCTGCAGGAGTAGACTATGAAATCAACCCTATCCTTCAGCTTCTCCATCAGATTGGAGAAGTACGTGGAGGAGCCCCCTTGTCGGGGCAGGTTGTCCGGG
>CBDVER010000534.1:0-1594 GCA_965373055.1 uncultured Thermoplasmata archaeon | reverse complement strand
GATTCGGGAGGATAACGGTACTGCCATTTGCACCTTGTGTGGGGATCTGGCGCGGCCGGAGATAACACCCGATGGAGCCGGTGGTGCGATAATCACCTGGAGTGATACCCGGGCTGCTGCATCTGATATATACACCCAGCGTGTGAACCAGAGTGGAGAGGTGCAGTGGACAGAAGATGGTGTGGAGATATGCTTTGGTTCCGGGATGCACTATCATCCAAGGATCTCAGCGGACGGGTCCGGAGGGGCTGTGATAACTTGGCAGGATGGTCGTGACGGGAACAACATCTACGCTCAGCGTGTGAATGCTTCCGGAACACCCCTATGGAGCGATAACGGTAAAGCGGTGTGCACCGCACTGAACGATCAGATGAAACCCGCTGTTGTGGTGGACAGCCAGGGGTATTCCATCATCGCTTGGGATGATGACAGGGCCATGACTTGGAACATTTACGGCCAGAGGATGGACCCGGATGGTGACATCATGTGGGAGGATAATGGAACGGCGGTATGCACCGCTAGAGGGTCACAAGTAAATGTTGATGTGCTGGCAGATGGATCCGGAGGTGCGTTCCTCGCCTGGGACGACTACAGGTCAAAGTCCATCGAGGAGATCTATGCCCAGCACATCGGCCCCGATGGAATGTTCTACTGGATGGAGAACGGCACCGCACTCTCCTCCGGGTTATTGCCCTGCCAGGACCCAAAGTTGGCAGGGGACGGTAAAGGGGGCGTTTTCATCACGTGGGAGGGCAGTGACCCCATATCCGAGAGTGACATATTTGCCAGACACATCGGGATGGTGATCACATCGACTCCACAGGCAGTGTTCGATGAGGATTCGGCTCTCATATTCGATATGTCCTCCAACGAGGATGAGAACGCAACGTGGTCATTGAGATCCGATGCTGACTGTTTCTCGGTGGACGCTTCAACTGGCACCATATCCGGCACCCCGGACAACTCACATGTTGGCACCCACTGGATAGATATCCTCGTGGAGAACAACGAGGGGATGTGGGACAGCCTCAATTTCACCGTTGAGGTGGTGAACGTACCCGTTTTGATCACAACCCTGGATCCTATAACGACGATCGATGAGGGGGACGCTTACACGTTCGATCTGGACAGCAGCGACGACGGCCAGGGGAATGTGACGTGGTCCCTTTCGACATCGGCCGGATGGCTTTCTATCAACATGACCTCCGGCGTCCTCTCGGGGGTGCCCGAGAACCAGGATGTGGGTGAACAGACCGTCAACGTTTCCGTATCCGACGGCAACGGGGGCTTTGATCACCTGATATTCAATATCACCGTTAACAATACCAACGACGCCCCGATCATCCAGAATTATTGGTACCTGAACGTGACGCAGGATGAGCTTTTCAGGTTGAGCCTGAACGCTACCGATATCGACCTACCCGGGGACGTATTGACATGGAACTACACCACCTCGGCAACCTGGATCGAGTTCAATGAGACCTCCTGTGTTATCTCCGGCATACCTGGTAACGATGACGTGGGCGAGTACTGGATAAATATCACGGTCGAGGACGGCATGGGTGGATCGGACTTCATGAACATCACATTGATC
>CBDVER010000533.1:0-1596 GCA_965373055.1 uncultured Thermoplasmata archaeon | reverse complement strand
CCGTTCTCAACATAGCCCATGGACTCCGATTCAGCACGCAAACTGCCCGTGAACTGGAGTTCGGAATTCACCAAGAATACATCCTTCAATAAAACGGTTCCCGGCATCACCCCCAAACCCGACGCTGAGGCGGAGATCGACTGATATACCATAAAAGGATAGTTGAAGTTGGGGGAGAAGTAGAATTTTACCTTCATATATTCAGATGTCCCATCATAGGTAATTGTGGATCTCTCCATATTGAAATATATGTAGTCATTCTCATCCACCTTGTATTTCAGAAGGGTGCCCTCATTTCCTATTAAAATATTGAGGGAGGCAAGCCCTCCACCGAAACTGAGCTCCACCTTCCTCATCATGTCGTTACTGTATGGATGACGCACTTTGAAGGTGGCCAGGTAATCCCTGTGATGAGGATATATCACACCTCCGGCTTCCGTCTCCAACTGGACATCTATGATCTCGGCGGTATTCTCACCAAAGATGATGGCCAGGCCATCCGTTATCAGCGCCTGGTTATAACTGTATTTAACGCCTGTGCGTCCATCCGGGCTTTCTATACCCACCGTGGCCGATCTCCCGTTGGTGTAGCTAGAGGAATAAGAAGTGGTGGTATCCAGATACTGTATCTTTATCAGCCCATCCTCGTACAGGATCACCTCATAGGTTACCGTGTATGAGGGAGAGTTCACATGATAGGGGACCATTATGTTGTGAAATTCGAGCACTAAGTATTTGACCCCCCACTCGTTGGCTCCCTCGGTAGTATACAGATACGACCCCCGGCTGCTGTAACATGAGGTGTCATCCCACCAGGGTGCGATGAAACCATTGGGATTGCTAGTACTGGGGAGATTATTATTTGTCCAAGTGGTAATTGACGATGTGGAGTGGATCCCAATGATGCCGTTGCTGGTAGGATAGCATCTCGTGTAAGTGTTCCCATAGAACGGGAATTCGAACGGGATGTACACCGTGATAACACGGTCATCCCCATTCAAAGATGTCCTTGTGCCCCCTGTTGCATCTATCCAATCGAATTCCGCAAGCGGTGGGGGATCCTTGCTGTCCACGTATCTGTAATCATATGCATCCGGCTCTGACATCTTACCATCTACCTCGACCACCGCGTCATCAACGGAAAATGTTGATGCGAATATCATCAGGCCTGAGAAGGTCATGATGATGGCTAATAACACGGCAAGCATACCTTTGAAAGTGCGAACCATTGTAAACACCTCTATTATGGAGCCATCCGTATCTGCCTGGCAAATACTCTGGGAGGGCCCTTCTTCAACAGAATAAGATTATAAAACATTTATGCACTCCGATTTCCCTCATATATAAGTATGACCTATATTGCATTAAGCTGATATCACATTATATCGTCATGAATTTACAGACCAAACTACAGACCAAACCCGCCAACGGGGCCAGACAGCCCTATCGAAAGGTCAATTGTCGACGGCCATTTCGAAAAAGACCCTCTATCGATCCGAGAAACTCTATTTATGGATGGGCGTCCTTCGGAGTGTATGGGTGACCGATTGGATGTCTTTGCGCTCTGCGGCATGCCGGGATGTGGAAAGGGGGTCG
>CBDVER010000532.1:0-1596 GCA_965373055.1 uncultured Thermoplasmata archaeon | reverse complement strand
CGATGATGATGATAAGGCCGACGATGGCTGCGATGATCAGGAGCATGTTCGAGTCCTCCGCCGGTTCGGGATCATCGGCAACCTCCGGAGCTGAGAGGACCGTGATGGTCAGGGTGTACTCCTGGGACCTGCCGAACTCATCGGTCAGAACAAGTTTAACGGACTGGCCTCCCACGGGAGCCGCTGAACCGTTTATGATGAGGGTGTTGTTCAACTCGCCGCCCGTGGGTACCGTGAACACATCTCCCCTCGTGATCTCCAGGCCGTTGCCACTTGCAAGCGCTATTGTGAACTCCGCATCGGTCTCCAATCCGTTGAACACCTTGATCAGCAGGGCTACCTCGGACCCATATGGTATCTGGCCGCTGCCGGGCATATTGACAGTCGCAAAGGGAGGGGCGAAGGTGAAGGCCATCATTATGGACCTGGCCGAAAGGCCGTCGGCCTTCGCAGTCACCCACCACCTGTATTTGCCCGGGTCCACCGGGGAGTATTTCATGCCTTTTCCCGTCTCATCGAAGGTCTCAAATGCCCCATCCGGCCCCATCATCTCGACAGCATACGTAAGATTGTTCGGATTGATGTAATCCGCATTCCACATGAGATCAACAGAGGTTTCTACCTTGTCTATCACCGTATTGTTGCCCTGAGTGTTGACCGATATCGTGGGCATCTTCAGATCGGGGTCGTAGTACACCGCCATGGGTAACGAGGTCCTCCAATCGCTGCCCGCCCGGTCCTTCACCCTGAACATGACGTAGTTCTTGATGCCTGGCACGAGATCGAGCTGTACCGTTATCCGCTCCCACTCATCAGGCGTCCCGGGGATATTCATCGGCACGGGCAGCCAGTCGGAATACTGCTTGGATGGAAGGGTGTAACTGTACTGTACCTTCGCGGGATCGACGCCGGAGAGCTCGTCGTAGACAGAGATGCCAACTGCAAGGCTTCCATATGTGATGTTGATCGGCTCCGGGATCGACCGGTTTGCGAAAATGGGCAGATGCGTATCCACTATCACCTCATGCTGGAACAGGGGGCCAACACGGCCCGCTTTATCGATCGCCCAGATGTATATTGTATGTACCCCTTCGGTAATCGATATAATTGTCTTGGGAGAAGCCGTTGTCAGATTGCTCTCCTCCTCAAGATACAGGTTCTTATCGAACGAATAGCAGACGCCTTTCAGGCCCGACCCCAGCTCCACCACACCGTCCCAGGTGAGGAACATCTCGTTGTCGTTGTCCACCCACACACGGTTATCCGTGATAGAATCTGCTCTCAGGGAGATCCCAGTAGGCACGGCAGGGGGATCCAGGTCAAGCTTGAAATCGAAGGTCTGGTTCCACAGCTCCACGCCGTCCGTGGTGGAGAGGCTCAGGACGAAGGTGACGATCTCGTTGTCCCTTCCATTGATCGGGACCGTGATGATCCCCTCCTCTCCCTTAACGTAATCCCAGGTGGCAGTATCGTTGACACCGTTGAATAGAGAGATCACAAGGGATTGGTTCTGCGGGTGCATATTTGGGTTCTCATTGAATGCCACCGTGATGTTATTCACCGTAAGGTCGGTGTTGCCGAAGAGGTATCCCTCGT
>CBDVER010000531.1:0-1607 GCA_965373055.1 uncultured Thermoplasmata archaeon | reverse complement strand
ACTGTGATCGATCCACGATCCTCAACAATACGTTCCAGAGGATGGAGGGGAGCGCGGTTTACCTTCTGGAGAGAGGCCATTTCGTATCGAATAATACCATACTTGGTACGGGAGATGTTGCTATAGCCTCTTGGCACCCGAGTGGAAGGTATCTTGCTGACACCAGGATCTCCTGCAACATTATCAACGGTTGTGCAGGCGGCATCCAAATAGATGGTCGAGAGGTGATCCACATTGACTACAACACAGTCAGGAATGCGGTCGGAAACGGAATATGGCTGTCTAATCCCCAGTACCTTGATGACAGATCCATCATAGAGAACAATGAAGTGGATGGTGCCTCGATAGGCATACGTGCTTCAGGGGGCAGGATCTCGATTCTAAACAACACCGTATCCAACTGCTCGGATATGGGAATATATACAGAAACCATCAGTTATTCATACCCCACAATGATGTACATCCTTGGAAATCGAATTCAAAACGTACAAAACGGTGTCGGGATATGGACCTTCTGGGGCGACAGAATGGAGGACAACCGTATATCCAACTGTACCGGTTTCGGCGTCTATGCCGGAGGCACCAACCTCAGGTTCATCAACAACTCGATCAACGGTTGCGGTTCCATGGGGATGAGATCATATAATCTTGATAACGGTAGGATCGAATTAAATGAGGTAAGGAACAGTTATATCGGTTTATTTATAGAAGGATCAGGAGATCATCCATCATCAAAAATACTTGAAAACAGATTCCTTGAGAATGGGATTAATATCGTCTGCTCCAATCTGAAAAGCGTTTCGTTCGAGAGGAACGTTATCGGATCATCCGATATCGGGGTCATCATCCATCCTTCATGCTACGGTCTCAGTTTCACAAAGAACAGTTTCCAGGGAAATGACATTCATGCTGTCGACAATGTTTCATGCCAGTGGGATCTCGGAGGATATGGCAACTACTGGTCTGATATGCCGAACTATAATGACTGGGATGGTGACGGGATCGTAGACAGCCCAGTTAAGATAGACGATGACCACATCGATCATTACCCTCTCATAGTGCCCTGGGGACAGCCGCACAATCGCAGGATCGATCTGATCGGTCCCACGAACATTGAGATGCAGGTCGGCCTCTACCAATATATATCCCTTAAGGCGGTCGATCCAGATGGTGATTCGCCTTTCTTTGAGATCGTTTATCCCCATCAATTGGATTTGGATTTCGATAATTTCACCGGTGAGATATCCCTGCTTCCTGAAATGGATGACTTGGGTCGTCATCAATTTGATGTTTCCGTCTCGGATCAAAATGGTACCTTTGACCATGGTTCCTTTTTCATAGATATTGTCCACAGGAACCTTCCCCCGAGTGTATTGAACACGGGGGATATCGAAATCCTCGCAGGGGAGAAGGGACATTATTTCCTCAATACATATGATCCGAACGGTGACCATGTAACGGTCTCGTTACTCCAAACCGATGCACCCTTCCTGGTAAAGGTGAGATATGATAACTATTTGGATATAGAACCTGGAATTGATGACGCTGGGGTCTACTCGATCGAACTTCATCTGGACGATAATAACGGAACTCAATCCAATGTTACG
>CBDVER010000530.1:0-1608 GCA_965373055.1 uncultured Thermoplasmata archaeon | reverse complement strand
AAGTTCAACGCTGACAGTTGGGTCAATGATATCATGTACTGAAAGGATATATTCCCGGGTCGTGATCGTGTTGTTGCACACGTCAGACATGGAGAACAGATAGGTAAGGGGAGAAATGTCGTCCTCGGGAACAGTAATAGACCCTGAGTACATCCTCTCATGCTCCTCCAATATGATATCCAACGGGATCCAGGGTAGGCTCATGTTCAACAGGCCCTCCATGTCGATAGGTTGCAGTTCAACCTCATCGTCGTGTTCATCCTGTTCATAATCGACGGTAACTTTTGATATCTCGGATCGGTCCCTTACGATACATATGAAATGACATTCGGAACCCGTATATGCCTCCGGGGATGACAGGTCCAGTACAAACTCGGGTGGTGAACCATCCACAACTGAGAAGTTCAGGGACAGCGAGGCGCTGTTATCGGCTCCGTCCGAACAGTATATATCAAGGGTGTGATTTCCTATATCAATCTCCTCGATGCTTGTATTTAATCTCCAGATACCCTTTGAATAATGGAGTGGGATGGCTTCATCTATATGGTCGTCCACAATGGTCCATACTTCCTCTATTCTTATGTTATCACTTGCGGATACCGATGTGTTGAAGGCCCCCATTCCTTTGATGGTTTCCAGATGTTGTATCAGCTCGATCTCCGGAATGTCATTATCTCGAACTTCGATGCTGATCGGACCCAGGGAATAATGATTTGATAGGTTATCTTTTGCAAATATCTTCATGACCATGTCATCAATGCTGTTCTCCGGGACATTGAGGGTGTAATTATATTCCTCACCGTCGATCTCGAAGAACACTTTATTGAAACCGGCAGTTTCATTTCCGTATTCCAGGGATAGATTCGATAATATCTTGATATTTTTATTTCGGGCATATATCTTTATTATTGCGTCCTCACCGGTGGTGGCACTATCGAACATCGGCTCCCAATCAAGTGTAATTCCGGGAATGATAGGGTACCGATCCACATTTTCCCCGCCGGGGATCCTCACCTCTGTCTCGGAGATACCGTCACCATCCAAATCCGACAGGTTCAAACCTTTCCAGAAGTTACCGGATCCGTCTGTGTTCCACGAGCTGGACCCGTCATCGTAGAATGTCTCATTGCTCCCTCCGAACGTATTGTAATGGATCTCCGAACCGGTACAGTCGTACAGGGCTATCTCACTGCCGTTCTCAATATGATTGCTGGTCACTTTCGTCCCGATGCAGTTGGATAACCATATGCCGGGATCGCCTCCGCTGAATTCATTCGAACGGATCTTTCCATAATTGGAATCCATGGCAAAGATCAGGGGGTAATTGTTGCCGCCTTCGATATTTTTACCCTCGATATCGAACGTATCGCAGTTGACCATCAGAAGCTGGCCGAAATCCGAAACGTTTCCGATATCGTCAATATCATTGTAGAAGAGCAATGGTTTGCCATTCACATTATTATCGATCAATTCAATGTTTGGAAGGATAAGATCGTGTCTGTCATCGATCTCGATCCCGGAATCTTCGATCTCATTTCCCCGTATCAATACATCGTTCTCATTTCGAAGATATATTCCACTTGAGCAGTTGTCAAATCTGTTGCCGAT
>CBDVER010000529.1:0-1609 GCA_965373055.1 uncultured Thermoplasmata archaeon | reverse complement strand
GCCATCCCCTCCCTTACCTTCTCGAATAGGGCCGAACCCGTATCATTCGTGGTCTTGTTCAGGGGGGAGCCTCTTATACTTACCCAAGCACCCTCGATCGGCCCCAGGTCGGAAAGCACGTTGACCTCCAATGACCCGAATGGGAAGGGCTCAACGAGAATATCCTCCATCATGATCGTCTCTCCCTTTGCAACTGTGATGTTGACCCCGTATGCGGGCCCATGGAGATAGGACCCCTCCACAAGGGCCGTATAATCTCCGGGAGGGACGGCCGGGAAGCCGTACATCCCCACCTCATCTGTCAGGGCGTGAAGATCGTTCAGGGTCATGGCCACCCCTTCCACCGGCTGGCCCGTACCAATCTCCTTTACATATCCCAAGACGGTTGTGGGTTCCAGCTCGGTGGTGAAGAACACCTCCATCGGACGCCACAACGGCCTGGTTCCGATCTCCATTTTAACGCTGCTGTCCATCCAGAACATGTAGGTGGTGTTGTACTCGAGGTCCACCTGGGGATCTATTTGAACGGACCTGTCATCCCCGCTCACCTCATGCACTATCGGGATGGACGATCCATCGGCCATCGTATTGAGTTTATATGCTGAGGATATATCGATCGTCCCGTGGTCCATTATGGCGCCGAAGTTCACGGTGATATTGCTCGATATCGTGAAATCGTCGGTTCGGCCCTCAGGTACTGTTGTGAAGGGCCAATCATTCTCCTTCAATACCAACGTTATGTTCGTATAACCGCCCTGGATTATCTCAATGGTCTCGGGTAGCCCGGACCCTTTTAGATATTTGAAGTTAATTTTTGATAGGTTGATCGAGGTCTCCCCGGACCTTATATCCGGTATGGAGATGTTGCCATATTGATCTGTAAGGTAAACCAGACCGAACGGTGGCTCTGGAACCTCCCCGCCGTAGGATACCTCAAATCTCGCGCCCGGAAGGGGTTCCATGCTCGACCCGTTCAGGACGGTAACGGTCAGATTGCTCGTTTGTACCCTGCTTGCAGTCAGCATTCCCGCAGGGACATGCTGTGTCTCATTATCGTTCTCTTCTGTGAATATGTAAAGGCTGCTCCAGACATCGTAATGGTAATTCGGGCTCACCTCCACCATGTAGGGTGTTATGAATTCCAGATTCGCATCCACCGTGATGTTGAAGCTACCGTCGGCAAGCGTGAAATCGGTGAACGTCAATGGCCCTCCCGAGACGTTCGTCGCGGTCGCCTCGACCAGCATACCTGCTCCTCCACCTTCAACCATTCCCGCAATGTTCCCATCCCCTGACCCCCTGGTGACCGCCTGCAGGTTGGATTGTAAAAATAGAGCTCCAAAACCCGAAACAAGCAGCAGAGAAAGCAGGACTATACCCAATGACCGGAAAATGTTAGACCTGTGTGACATCTGGATTCCCCCTATTACGTTGTTAGGAACGTTCACACTTGATATAATATTTATTAAAAAAAAAAGGTTTAAAATCCGACCCCCACACAACAAACCAAAAGTTTTACGGTGGAGAGCTTCGAAACTCTTTTAACATATTTGCGCAAATAAACTTTGTCTCTGAAATGGGATTGTTTTTTTGTATTTACCCCCAGGTT
>CBDVER010000528.1:0-1610 GCA_965373055.1 uncultured Thermoplasmata archaeon | reverse complement strand
CAGAAGACGGGATACCACATGAGGGCCTCGGACCATTACATGGAGGTGGGGACCCACCTCTCCACCGTGGTGGCGATGTACCACCTGACCTTGGGCGGACAGCCTATCATGGCCCTCAAGCTGGCAGCCACATACGGTGACCTGGTGATATCCAAGGGATATACGGAGCAGTTCGCATCCGTTCTGGACCTTCTGAACAGGGAGGTCTCGGAGAAGAAGAACGACTACCTCGCCATGACGAGGCTCCTCACCGGAAGGGTCCAGATGATCATGGGCCACTGGGACCGGGCCCTCTCGGAGCTCAAGAGGGCCTCGGCGATCGCCGAGGCCGAGAACAGGCCTGACATAGGGGTAATGGCCAATCTGAACATCGGCATGATAGAGTCCAGGCGGGGGAATCGGGATGGGGCCGAGAAGAGGCTCAAGAGGGGGTTGAAGATGGCGAGGAAGCTGAGCGATCGTGAGAAGATCTCCAGTGCGCTTCAGGCCATCGGCGAGCTCTACTCCATCAGCGGTGAGTTCGATCATGCCAAGAAGTTCATGTCCGAATCGCTGGAGATCGCCACGGACCTGGAGCTCTCCTCCCTGCAGGCCGCCTCCTTCACGGGGTTGGGGATCATCTACACCAACCAGGACCAGCACAAGAAGGCGATAGGCCAGTTCGAGAGGGCGATAGCGGCCCTGGAGGTGACCGAGGACCTGCTGATGCTCTCCCGGGTCAAGATAAGCCTTGGAACCGTACTGGCAACCGTTGGCGACCACGACGAGGCTGTGACCAATTTCGAGGATTCCATAGAGATATGCTCGGGTACGGGCGATATCAGACAGCTCGGTTACTCCATGGCCGGAGCTGCCCACGTATATCTGATGAAGAGGGATCTGGAGACGGCAAGGGAGTATCTGGACGAGGCCCTCTCCATCTTCGATCAGCTGGGGGAGAAGGTCAAGCTGGCCTCTATCAGGGTGGACTACGGGAGGATGTTCATCTACGGTGGGGATCTGGAGAAGGGCAAACTGGAGTTCGAGCGTTCGCTCGAACTGATCGATGAGATCGGGTCGCCGTACCACCGGAAGAGGATAGCCGGGGAGATCCGGGAGTTCCTCCGGTCCAGCGGCCACCACAAGGAAGCGGCCCGCTACAGGTGATCCCTACCCGAACATGTGGTTGGGTGAGGCCTTATTCATCCCGTCCACCCTTTTTCTAAGCTTTTCAAGCGCAGATCCGAAGTCTGCGGCCGTTATCCTGTTGCGCTTTTTCCTCATTGCGAACATCCCCGCCTCCATGCAGAGGTTTCTTATGTCCGCGCCCGTGAACCCCTCGGTCTTCGGAATGAGCCTGTCAATATCAACGTCCCTGGCGAGCTTCAGTTTTTGCATGTGTATCCGGAGGATCTTCCTTCGCCCCTCGTCGTTGGGTATCGGGACCTCTATGATCCTGTCGAACCTGCCCGGCCGGAGCAGCGCCTCGTCCAGGATGTCCTTCCTGTTCGTGGCCGCTATGATGCCAATATCCTCAAGCGCGTTGAAGCCGTCCATCTCCGCAAGGAGCTGCATCAGCGTCCTCTGCACCTCCCGGTCCCCCGTGGTGTCCATCCCCAGCCTCTTTGCCC
>CBDVER010000527.1:0-1614 GCA_965373055.1 uncultured Thermoplasmata archaeon | reverse complement strand
GGCGATCACAGGGTCTTTGTTACATCCCTGGTACGGGATGAGATAAGAAAAGGGGAGCCGAGAAGACAGCTTGAGCGTCTTCTCGACGCCGGACTCAGGATCAAAGATCCCATCGATCTCGACCCGGCCAGGGACGCGGCTCTGGCCACCGGAGATCTCCCCTCCCTATCAAACCCCGATATCTCGGTCATAGCCCTTGCGATAGAGACGGATGATCCAATGGTCCTCACGGATGATTTCAGGGTACAGAACGTATTAAAAAAGTTGAAGATACCCTTCGAGCCTGCAGGGGAGATCGGCCACAAAATGATAGAGGAAGTGTGGATCTGGTCGTTCAGGTGCAGGGGGTGCGGCAGGTACTTCGATGACGGAGACAACCTGCCGGACTGCCCCATCTGCGGGTCGGAGCTCAAACGCTCAAGAAAAAAACACTAGGTCAGGGGTATGATCTCCAGATTGGGATAGCCGAACTCGGGATGCGGCGTTAATGCGTAGAGCGGGGTCTGGGGTTTAATACCGTATATGCAGGGGATGGAGTGGATCTTGACCATCCGGAAATATACGTCGGACATGTTCTTGATCCCCTGGCCGATCTTCAATCCTGGTTTGGCGAGGCCAATGCCCAGCGTCTTGGTCACCTTCGCCTTGGAGACGCCGGAAAGAAGGTGCCTCAAGGTGATCGATTCTCCCCTGAGGTACTCCATGGTATCCAGCCCGACGAAGTCCAGGTAGGGTTTGTTCTCCTTTCCCCGGAGGCGGGATATGACGTCCAGACCCCTCTGCTGGGCCCCCTCCTTCTTCGTGGCCCCCATGGGGATTATGTATGGTCTGCTCGCGCTGGTCGAGAAGTAATCCAGAAAGAAGAGCTTCTCGTTCAGCCTCTTGATGTCTATGCTGCTCTCCAGGTCCTCTCTCAGGGTCTCGGGATGCTCGCCGGCGGGCGGGACCATGAGCACCCCGTAATCGTGATAGAGGAAGTTGAGCAGGATGGGGCGCAGGAGCAGCATGTACTCGTCGTAGGTGATGTTGTCATCCACCTCCAGGATGTTGTAGGAGCCTTTCTTGTAGCCTCCTTTCAATATGTTGTCGAAGTCGAAGAGGCCTGTGGAGAAGTGTGTTTCGCTATCGTCGACCGGGACCCAGGGGCTTTTCTCCATATCGCTGAGCGACCAGGGGCTGAACGCCCTGAAAAGTCCAGTGTGAAGCGTCATAAGGTATCTGCTGTTCTCAACCTCTATGCTTCTCAGCTTATCGATGTGGAGGGATCTGTGCCTGATCCCCTCGAATTCTTTAAAGTGGATCGTAAGCACCCCCCCTGCCATATGGTCCAGATAGGTGGTCTCCTCCCTGTCCTGGACCATTATGGCGGAGACGTTCGTGCTCTGGACCAGGGAGATGATCTCCTTGATCTTTCTCTCGGGGTTCTCGTACTGCTCCGTGATCGCATCGATTGGGTCCAGAAGCATGAATCCTATGGGCTGCTCCTTTGACTCCTCGAGCACGGTCTGGAACTCCCTCTTGAACCAGTTCGAATCGGCTATCTTGTCGTTCTGGTTGAAGGCCTTTATGTTGTGCACGTCCTCATCTTTGAGCCAGGGGATCTCCGCGTTCAGC
>CBDVER010000526.1:0-1615 GCA_965373055.1 uncultured Thermoplasmata archaeon | reverse complement strand
CCAGGATGTTCAACGATGAAAGGCTCGATGGATTGATGGCCTGTCTAAAGGGGTACGGCTCTGTGGCAGTGGCATTTTCAGGGGGAGCGGACAGCTCACTGGTCGCCTATGCCGCATATGCCGCGTTGGGAGACGATGCCCAGGCCGTTCATGTCTCCACGCAGACGGTGCCAAAACGTGATTCGGAGGATGCAGAAAAGCTGACGAGAGAGATAGGCATCAGGACGATAACACTGTATGTGGACATACTCGATGACCCGTGTTTCAACGATAATCCACCGGATAGATGCGGCATATGCAAGGCCAGGTTGATGGGCGAGGTAATTGACCATGCCAAGAGGTCGAATATAACAGAGGTCGCTGACGGCGCCGTCATGGACGATCTATCCGATCACAGGCCCGGACATAGAGTGGCAGACGAACTGGGGATCAAGCATCCCCTCATCGAAACAGGACTTTCAAAAATAGATGTCATGGAATTGCTGAATGTCCTTGGCATCTCATCCGCGGGGAAGGCACCGTCACCATGCCTCGCCTCAAGGATCCCTTACGGCCAGACGATCACATCCCTGAAGCTAAAGAAGATAGACCGTGTGGAGAACATCGTCAGGGAATATGGTTTCAGGATAGTGAGGGTCAGGCTGCATGAGACCACCTCCGGCGAAATGATCGGCGTCCTCGAGGTAGATGATGTCAAGAGGGCATTGGATATGTGGGACGAGCTCAAGGAGATGGACCCCGAGGTCAGGATGGTGCTGGATCCAGGGGGATACAGGATGGGATCTTTGAATGAGGTCCTTACCTCCCCATAAGGTTTATATTGGATACCAGTTTACACCTCTTCCTACCGCCCACTATATAGTGACGGCATGGAAAGGGATGACCAGATGACCACTCGTTTCGAAAAGGCAAGGATCCTTGGGGCACGAACCCTTCAGATCAGTATGGGCGCCCCACCAACATTGGGATCGAACATCGCGGACCCACTATTGGCAGCCGAGAGCGAATACGATCGGAACCTGATCCCTATAGCCGTCAAGAGGAGGAGATGATCGCATGACCGATGATCAAAATGCCAGCAACCTGCTCATCGAAGAGGACGTTTACCTTACATCAGGCGTTCACATTGGCACCCAGCAAAAGAGCGCGGACATGAAGGATTTCATATTCAAGGTCAGATCGGACGGCCTATATGTGCTTGATATCAAGAAGACCGACGAGAGGATCAGGGTCGCGGCCAGGATGATCTCCAAATTCAAACCCGAGGAAGTGCTCGTCGTCTCCGCAAGACAGTACGGTCAGAAGCCGGTGAGGGAGTTCTCGAACAACATCAAGTGCAGCGCATTTCCCGGAAGGTTCATACCGGGAACCTTGACCAACCCCTCCCTGGATGTTTACAAGGAGCCCAGGATCCTGATAGTGACGGATCCTGCAGCCGATCAACAGGCCCTGAAAGAGGCGGTCAACTCAAATGTCCCGATAGTGGGATTATGCGATGCAAATAACGAGACGAAGTTCGTCGATCTTGTCATACCCGCAAACAACAAGGGCAGGCGGTCCCTTGCCGTGGTATATTGGCTACTTGCACGTGAGGTCCTCAAGGAGAGAGGAGACA
>CBDVER010000525.1:0-1622 GCA_965373055.1 uncultured Thermoplasmata archaeon | reverse complement strand
GTATTGATTAAGTGCCGCACGTATTCGTCATACCTGATATCGGGCGTTTCAGGAGGATCGTTCGTCCCCACTATCTGGTACAGGACCTTCACCGTGGTCTTCGCCCCGAGCTTGTCCATGACCGTTAGGATAAGGGTGTGGTTGCCCGTCATCTCCTGGGGCGGCACTATGGTGAAGTTCATCTTGAAATCGTTGTAGATGTCCTTCGTCTTCTGGAACTCCGCGGTGTTGATGGAAAAGGAGAGCTCGTCCCTGTAGTCGATATCGTCGGCAACGACGGTCAGCACAAAAGGCTCGTCCTCGAACCCGTTCTTGCCGTTCTCCGCATTGAGATACACCTCGCCATCCACCGGCACCTCGTCGTTTACCGTAAGTATCAACGGCCTGTCGTTGACGTTCTCCACCATAAGCACGATCTTGAGGTCCTTGCTGGCATCTCCCTGGGCATCCATGACGGTGATGTACGTGCTCACCTCGCCCAGAAGGGCATCCGCGTTGGTCGGCGTGTATGTGAGGTAGGCCTTCTGCTGATCATACGGGTGTTTTGCCACCTCCCAGAGGTTGTTGTCCGAAAGCCATGACAGGCTGTCTATCTGGCCTATCTCGATATCCGGATCGGAGGCCGTGAGGGTCAGGTTTATAAGGGTTCCCTCGTCCACATTCCGGAATACTATCTCGGTGATCTCATCATCGATCTCTCTGTTGATCGCCTTGTCCTTCCACTCAACCTGTGATATGGTGGGCTCATCGTTCCTGTTGATTATCTGGAAGTGGAGGATGCAGAAATCGTCCGGGGATGGCATGTGGCCGTCATCTATCGTTACGTTCACCCACAGGTGCCCTACATCCTCGTTCGTCGGCCTGAAAGTGAACTGCCCATAGGTGTTGAGGCTGAACCTTGAAGAGGTGGAGTTGTGCATGTACACTATCTTTCCCTGGTCCTCCTCGTCGTCGTCTATACCGTAGATCTTCTTGTCCTGAAGGGCGGCTCCCTGGGACAGGGACATGAAGACCGGCCTGTGGTCATTGGTCTGCGTTCCACCTGATGGCAGGGCCACCTTCGAGATATAGGCGTCGTCGTTCACGGAGGTCACGTAGACGTCGAACCAGTTGGAAAGGACCGGCACCTCATCGCCCGTGTCCCGTTCCCAATCCCGCCCCCAATCGAAGCACTTGATCCTGAACTCACCCTGTCCGAACCAGTGCTTATCCTTGACCGATATCGTCATCTGGCCGTCATAGGCGATGTCCAGGCTCAGCTGTGATGGGTTGTTCCCCGCACCCTCCACCTCGAACATCAGGTCGGCATCGTGTTCCGGCTGGGGATCGGAGAAGTACAGGTTGAGGTCCGTTGCATTCACCACGGGGCCCGTGTCCTCCTCGAACTGGAAATCGGGGATCTCCAGGTCGAACGTGGGCGGATCGTTGGGAGGTATGAGATTGGTGTAGATATTGGTTATATTGTACTTGATATGGGCATCCGTCTCGGTGCCATAATAGTAGTTGTTGCCTATGAACCACAGCTGGAGGGGCGAGACGCCGACGAAGGCGTTGCTGATCTGCTCCGAAATGCCCACGGCCACCGTCTTCTGGTTGAACAGAAGGCCCGCATATGGGAGGGT
>CBDVER010000524.1:0-1644 GCA_965373055.1 uncultured Thermoplasmata archaeon | reverse complement strand
GAGATCATGTTGGTATAATTGGTCGAATAGAGCCCCATGGACAGCTTCAATTTATCTACCTCGATGGATATGGCCTCTTCCCAGGACCTGGCCTTGCCCAGCTCCCTCATGGATACTGCGGCCGCCCTCTCATTTACAGCATCTTCCCGTTCCTGTATCGTGCATTCAATTTCATCCAGAAGTCCAAGCAGATCAAGGACCGAGGAATCCACGCCGGATGAGGGATAGCCGTTATCGATCAGGACCCTCCTCAACCTGGGCATATCAATGGTCATCTCGGAAAACAACACTCCCCTGAGTTCTGAACTTATCCTGGCATCCATTGACCTGGGGTAGATGAGCCTTACCGCATGAAGGCCTTCCTTTTTATTCAGAAGTGAGCTCTCCACCCAGCCTCCTGCATTCTCCATCACACTCTTCAGCTCGGGATAGGCGCGGGATAGGCCGATCCTGACACGGGTCCTCTCCAGGGACCCAACCCGGCCCAGCGATATTCTGAGGCCGGAGAGCTTCAACAGCTTCTCGCGTAGTTCCGTGATAAAGGCGATCTCCTCCTCAATTGAGCGAAGGGATCTGATCATGGGGTTGATCTCCCTCTCAACACCCTTTACCCACTTCTCGGCTTCCGGGAGGCCCCCTCCAAACTTGACCTCCATCCTGTCAGGCACCCGGGGTATAATGGCCCGGATTCCCCTGACATCGTTTACCTCATGCGACCCCAGAAAGTCCAGGACCTTCACGATTCGACCGTCTATCCTGACCATGCCATCAATACGTTTGGACCCTGAGAAGAGCCTCTCGGAGGATCTTACCTCCAGTATTCTTTCCTCATGAAATCTGGTCACGACCGCATCGATATTCCCTTTCATAAGGAATACCTCAACCCACTTCATACGTTTCGGATACAAGCTCTGACCATCCTATCCGGGATCCATCTCACCCACCAAGGTACGATTCGATCACACTCTTCACCGCCCCTTTTATCCGGGGTTTGGCTATGGTTTCGAGATCACTGGCCTCTCTGATCCCCTCTTCCCGAACCGATCTCGCCTCCACCAGGGCAGCCTCCTTTACCGATGACAGATCACTGATCCTTCGCTGCTGGAACTGCTGCAGGGCCGTCTCTCTTTGATCGGAGGCATCACCCCTGGCCTTCTCCAGGATATGGCGGGACCTCTCCTTTGCATCCATTATCCTCTTCTCTGCGCCCGCCTCGGCTACCAGCAATCTATCAAGGGTCTTATCTCCCATTGGGGATCACCATTTATCTTCAGAAAGGCCTTTATGGGCCTTGAGGTCATTTTATTACTTAACCCTTATTATATTCATAGTGGGAAAATATACCGAATTAACCTCACGTTCCACAATGAAAGATACCCAAGAAAATTCATATGTGGGCCCATTGGATAAAAAAGACCCAAAAAGGCCGGCTAACATAACATAAATAAACAGATAGCCTATTACCCGTAGAAACCAAACCAGCAGTAACCAGAATATGGACTGCGTAGATCAGTATACAGGAGGGAAAAACAGAGTGGGCGATCTCAAGAATAGTTCCGATCCGAGGATCCAGAAGCTGAAGGATGTCATCGCCAAAGGCGAGGCTTTCATAGAATTCCTTGATAAGAAAGGAGTCGACATACG
>CBDVER010000523.1:0-1654 GCA_965373055.1 uncultured Thermoplasmata archaeon | reverse complement strand
GTCTCCATGCTTCTTGACCTCACTCCAGGATGGGAAGGATACATCCAGCTGACCGCATCGGACATCGTGGGCAATGAGGTGATATCGCCGCCTATGGAGATCAGGTTGGATCATATCGGCCCCACGTTCAAGGTGCTCTTTCCGGACCTTGGAGAGACCCATCCTGAAGGGGAGATCGCCCTGACCGTCAAGGCCAGGGACATGTTGGGATCGGGCGTGGACCCCGGAACGGTGCAGTACAGGTTGGACCGGGGAGCCGGCTGGACCAACTGGACATGGCTTGACCTTCAGGAGGGGGGGGAGGAGGTCCTCTTCCAGCTGGTCCTGGACCTTCCCGCAGGTAGGAATGGGATCCAGTTCAGGTGCAGTGATATCGTGGGAAACAACGGGACCTCGGAGGTATTTGAGATCACCCTGGAACCTGGGATCCCCAACATGCCACCTGTGGTATCCATCAACGCGCCGATCGACGGGGCCGTTATCTTCAAGGGCAATCCCGTCACGCTGGACGGGTCAGGTACGGAGGATGACGGCCTGGGACCATATGATAATATCAGGTACTCCTGGTTCTCCTCCGTATACGGATACCTGGGAAGCGGCCCGGTCCTGAAGGTTTATCTGCAGGAGCTGGGCGACCAGAGGATCACCCTCTTTGTTGATGACGGCCAGTACAACGTGAGCGGTTCCATCACCGTCACGGTCTTTGAGGTGTCCCCCGGAGGTGGGGGGAACGGTACACCGGATGAGGAGGACACCGACAGCAGGAAAGACCTACTTGTAACGATGATCATCATCTCCGCGATCATCCTTCTGATGCTCCTGGCCCTTATCGTGCTCGTGAGGAGGTACAGGTTGGAGGCGCAGGAGGAGGTCAAGCTCGACCTCCTTGACAGGACCGAGGACGATCTGATATATATTGAAAGGAGCAGGGAAGAATAGAGCACATTTGAATACGTGATCATATCCTGTAACAATGTTCAGCGGTAACAGTTATCAACCCGGCCTATCATCTGCATACATGACATTCGTCCACATATCCATACGCGCCTCCGACATGGATCGATCCATGGCATTTTATCAGGGAGTGCTCGGAATGGAGCTCGTCCGAAGATCGGCAATACCCAAGAACAGGGCCGAGATAGCATTTCTGAAGGACCCCAGCGGGGAATTTGCGCTGGAGCTGACCCACTACGATGATCAGAAGAGGTTCCAGCAGGCGGAATACATGGAGAGAACCTTCGACCACCTTGCCTTCAGGGTGGATGATCTCAAGGGGGTTATTGATAAGGTGAAGAGGGAGGGGCACACGGTAACCGATGAACCCTTTGAGCTGTCTCCTGGACACTGGCTTGCATTTATCGAGGACCCGGATGGCACGCTTATTGAGCTTATACAAGGATGATACAGCCTAACCTTGACATATGAATATCAGTGAGTGTCAAGGTTAGGCTTCTCCCAACATTGACTTCTTTGGGATCATATTCGATCCGTCAAAATTAGGATACAGCCTAACCTTGACATACGAATATCGGTGAATGTCAAGGTTAGGCTTCTCCCAACTTCGACAGGCTCATACAATATTTGATACGTCAAAGTTGTGATACATCATAAGTATCCTTTCTGATATCTAGTATTGATGGAATGAGCGGCCCAA
>CBDVER010000522.1:0-1661 GCA_965373055.1 uncultured Thermoplasmata archaeon | reverse complement strand
GTATGATCGATGTGTTCTCACCTCTGCTGAGATTCAACACACCCCCCGGCCAGAACATCATCCCCTGCTGATAGAGGGTGAGGTTCTCATCGTCCAGGAACAGCAGTGTAAGCCTCGTCCTGTCCTGGTATCCCTTCCAGATCTCCACAAAGGATCCCCTGGGGTCCCTGTGGAACCTGGTGAGATGGTCGATCTCCCCGGCAGAGACGTTGAACCTCAGCCCATGGCTCCTCTCCTGCACCTCACCATAGTTAACCCGAAGGGGCATGGGGGCAGGTATCGAGATGTTGTACTCGAAATCCACCCCGGGGCCGACGATCGGGAAGGCCTGGACGGCCTGGGCGGTCTCATCCGGGGGGCCGCCTATCGGCGCCCTCACGGTAACGTAGTAGCTGAACCCAACCCCAACCTCGAACGTGGTCTCGCCGTTGACGTCCGTCAGGTTGCCAAGGAGCGCCAGGGAGCCGTTCACATCCGTGACGGGCTGTGCGAACAATTTGATCAGCGCTCCATCCACAGGCGTCTCATTGCTGTCGAACACGCGGACCGTGAGGTTTGTCGTCGTTGTATAGCCCCTCGTGGCGCTCAGATGGGTATAGTCCGGGTTCATGGTGGTAAAGACGGTAACGAACCCCGGAGCCCCCTCACCCTGGGGGTTATCGATCTGACCCGAGTACCCCTCCCACTGGTGCCACCCCATCTCCCAGAACTCGTTCCAGGCGTGGTCCCCGTCGTATGTGATCGTCATCACGGTGGGTATCAGGGCGATCTTGGCCACGGCGGCCAGGATGTAGGCGTTCTCCCCGCACATGCCCAGGTGGTCCTTGTAGATGAAGACCGGATTGGGATCCCTGACCTGGGGCAGGCCGAACATCATGCTCTCCATCTCCCATCTGGTAACAGCGCCCACGGCGCCGTTGTTCGTCACCTGATTCCTCGTCCCGTTCCACACGTAAGTCTCGCCTGCCAGGTAATCCTTCAGGAGGGGGAACCCCGTGTCGTTGTTGTAATAGAGATAGGTCCTCCAGAATACGCCCCCATCCTCGGAGAAGTTGAACTTCTGCGTATCGGGGTTCATGTACTCCAGGGTATCGTATCCGAACCTGGGCATCAGCACGTACCAGTAGTATATCTCCTCCGGCATGGTCACATTTCCGGACGGCATCCCGTAGGTTATCGTGGAGTGCTGGCCGTCCGTCAGGTTGTAATCGGATATGGATGCGTATCTAACATCGTCCGATACCGTGTACATCATGTGGACGTTCTCCCAGACAATCTTTCCCTCCACCAGATATGAGTCCAGAAAATCGGCGGGCATATATGCGATGGTGAAGGCTATCTCATCAAGGTATCTGCTGTCAATTGACTCGTTCAGAAGAAGCTCTGCGTACTTCATCCTGTACATGTCCCGAAGGTTTGAGAACGACCACACCAGGGTATCGTTCAGCCAGAGAGGTGCCCTGTCCACCGCCCTCTGAAGTGTGGAATTCAGATCGTAGTAGGGGTCGTAGGGGGCGCTTGAGGAGAGCTCATCGGAACTGCCGTCAAATTCGATGACAATGTCATTGGAGCTGTTGATGAAGAACGAGTAGTTACCCGAAGTAAGCTCGATCCACTCCTTGACCTCCCTTGTGGGTGTGTTCTCACTGGATCCTCCCGTA
>CBDVER010000521.1:0-1663 GCA_965373055.1 uncultured Thermoplasmata archaeon | reverse complement strand
TGGTATCCTGATCTGCGTAGATGTTCACGGATAGGTAGAGGCGCTCCACCTCGCCGTCCCATCCTATTACCGCGTTCTGGCCGGATTCGTACACATCTGCCGGGCTGACCGGGATGTAACCCCCGTCACCCTTGACCGAGGGAGCAAATGATATCAGGACCATCAGAACAACTGCTACAAACCCGGTGAAAGTGTGCCCTGCCCTCAAGTGGAGACCTCCTCTTCGAAGAGGAACAGGATGGTGGTCCAGGCCTCTTCTTCTTGTTGATATGATGTGACTGTATTCTAATAAGGTTATTGGAACGGATCCTTTACAATCCCATGATGATCGGATCGTACATTTCCCACCCTGTTCCATCGATGAGAATATTGCCCTTTTTATAATGAAATCAAAAGATATAAATACCCGCTTGATATATTACTGACTGACGGTCAGTCAGTTAAGGATGTGAACGAGATATGTTCCTGGTACGTGTATCAAAGGACCCAACGGTGAGGAAAAAGGAGATCCTCGATGCGGCGGTCAGGCTGTTCGAGGAGAAAGGGTACGACGACACCGCCGTGAGCGACATAGTAAAGAAGGTGGGGGTCGCCCAGGGGACCTTCTACTATCATTTCAGATCAAAGGAGGAGGTCCTCGATGCTTTCCTGGACGACATCATCGAGGAGATCAGAATAAAGTTAACGGCCGTATGCGAGATGGAGCTGGATGCGATCGGCAAGGTGCTTTACTACTTCCGGGTGTTCAACACGGCGGGGATCGGCAGGGAGAGGATAATGGAATTTCTTCACGAGGAACGAAACGCCTTACTCCATATGAAACTGGAGAAGAAGATCTACCCGAAGGTACTTCCCCCTTTTGAGAAGATCATACAGCAAGGAATATCAGAGGGCGTATTCGATACCGGGTACCCCTACGAGGCAGCTGTCGCAATCTTCGGGGCCTCGAACGCCATATCCGAGGGCAAGCACGATCACGCCATAACCGAGGTCACGGAGGATAGAAGGCTCCTCACGACAACGGATGTAATGGAGAGGATACTTGGTGCCGAGAAGGTGATTTTCATAAGATATTACAAGGATAAAATGGAGGAATAGAGATGAATGCAGGAGCCAGTGGACTGTTGATAGGCATCAAGAACATGAGCAAGTCGTACCAGATGGGGGAGGTCGTGGTTCACGCATTGAAGGACGTGACGCTGACGGTAGAACCAGATCAGGTAACTGTCATCCTCGGCCCCAGCGGATGCGGAAAGACGACCCTGTTGAACCAGATCGGAGGGATCGACAGCCCAACGACGGGAACGATCGTGGTCAACGGGAGTGAGATCCAGGGTTTGAGCCAGTCAAAGCTGACCAAATACCGGCAGGAGAACATAGGTTTCGTCTTCCAGTTCTTCAACCTGATACCCAACCTGACAGCAAGGGAGAACATAGAGTTCGTCCTGGAATACGTGATGAACATGTCAGGAAAAGCGGTCCATGAGAAAGCGGAAGACCTCCTCGCCCAGGTCGGCCTCGCAGGTAGAGGGGACCACTATCCCTACCAGCTCTCTGGCGGAGAACAGCAGAGGGTCTCCATCGCAAGGGCCCTTTCAAAGGACCCGAAGATCCTCCTGGCGGATGAGCCCACCGGAGAGCTGGATTACATCACCGGCAAGAT
>CBDVER010000520.1:0-1666 GCA_965373055.1 uncultured Thermoplasmata archaeon | reverse complement strand
GGAAACCCTCAGGTTCAAGGGTTACGACGACTACATGAGCGTGGAGGGCGTATGGGTCCTCAAAGTCGTCGAGGTCAACGACCCGCCCATGGTCTTCAGTATCGATATAGGTGGCACCATCATAGCTGTCGATAACACCAACCCGCTCTTGCCGGTGGCCCGCCTGGAGGACGAGACGGTCCTCGAGGATAAGAAGTTCACCTTCCAGATAATAGCTGAAGATCAGGACCTTGAAGGTGAGAGGCAAAACCTCGAATACTCCTTCGTCAGGGCCCTGTCCGATGGATGGGAAGCGGACATAGCGGTGACCTGGGACACGGGAGACGTATCCTTCACTCCCACCAATAATGACGTGAAGGCAGGGAACTCCAAGATGGTCTTCGGCATCTCCGACAACAAGGACGAGGGTGAGATTAAGCTAGAGGTTCGCTTCGAGGTCACCAACGTCAACGGTGCCCCTGAGATATCCATACCCACGATCACGCAGAGGACCTACACCCAGTTCAGGGAGGTCAGGATCAAGCCCGTGGCATCGGATGATGACCCTGATGATACCAAGACGTTCAGCGTGAACATGCTTTCACCCATAGGCGCCGATGTGGATTCCATCGCGGACCAGCTTCAGTACGCAGAACTCCGTGAGGATGTGGACTGGGGCATCAATACCGCCACCGGCGAGTTCTGGTTCAAGGTGGACGATCAGAACATCTGGAAGACATCCACGGGGATGGATGGCCAGGTGGAGATCACCCTGGTCTTCGAGGTCAAGGACAGCAAGGGCCTCACGGCAATCGCGGATATCGTCCTTATCCTCACGGATGAGAACGAGGAGCCGGATAAACCTGTGGAGATCTTCTACGATATCACGGATGAGGACGATGAGACCGTCGGTATCCAGAGCCTGAATGTGAACTTCTGGGTGGATCCCGTATCCGATCCGGACGAGGACAAGCTCAGGTACAGGTGGGACTTCGGCGACGGCCAGACCGGAGAGGGCATCAACGTCAACCACACCTATGCCAAGGGCGGGCCCAAGAACGTTCAGATGTGGGTCGAGGACGATGAGTACCAGACCGACAGGATCGCTCAGCAGATCGACCTGGAGGAGCCGGTCGCCGATGACAACGGCGGTGGCGGCGGTGGCGGCATATTGGACCCCGATGTCAAACCCGAGGAAGAGGACAACACCATGTTCATCATCATCGGCATCATCGCCGCGGTGTTGATCCTGGCGCTGATCGTGGGCGCTTTTGTGATACTCAGGAAGAAGCCCGCACCCGAGGGATACTACGACCCCAACATGTATGGCGCACAGGGTCTGCCGCCGGCACATTCCGGTGAGCTGCCCCCGGCCAGCACGGCGGGAGGACTTCCGCCAGCGGGCCAGCAGCCCCAGGGCCTCCCTCCGGCGCAGACGCAGGCAGCTGCCGCACCAGCGAGCAGCCCTGCGGATAAAGCACCCCAGGGACCTGCAGGCTCATCCTGTGGAAATTGCGGATCCCCCGTGGACCCGTCATGGTTCCTCTGCCCCAACTGCAAGTCCCCACTTCAGTGAGGCGGAAAAAGTATCTTGGGGGGAGGGGATATATTTCCCCTCCCTCCTTTTTTTTTAATTTTAGAGTTAAATAATGTCCTAAATGTAAAACGGTCGTTTTATAACCGTTTG
>CBDVER010000519.1:0-1683 GCA_965373055.1 uncultured Thermoplasmata archaeon | reverse complement strand
TCTGGTATTTCTGTTACCTTTGGAATAAAACCATCATAGTGTATCTTGAGCTCTCGGGAAACAGACATCTCATTCCAACCTTAAATATAACGTATTCCTCATCACGCAACGGGCGCCCATCCTGTATTTGAATGCGATCAGGGACCTGTTCAGGTCCATGGGGTTGGATGACGCGGTATCCTGGTTTACCCCTATGTCGAAATACCTGTATCCATTCTCGTGCCCCCACCTGATGATCTCGTAGAGAACCAGGTTGATCGGCCGGTACTCCTGATACCTGTAATCCTGTGCGATGTAGAAATCGATCAACGTCCGATCATTGCATATGAATATCAGGCTTCCCCCGATCACCTCTCCCTGGAGCCTCGCCAGAAACAGTTTCAACCTCCCCGGAAGAAGTTGATCTATCCTCTTCAGCTCCTCCAGCGTATGGGTGGGCGCAAGGTCAAACTTCTTCTTGTTCTCCACAAGTATGGGATAAAAAGTATCGAAGTCGTTCTGGATCACCACCTCCATTCCAGATTTCAACGCCTTTCTGACCGCGTTCCTCGCCTTCTTGTCGAAATGTTCCAGGTCGTATGTTTTTCCCAGATCGATGACACTGGAATAGAGGTGCACGTGGTGATCGAACCCACGATGCAGCAAAGCATAATCGATGTTCTGGGTCATCTCCTTGAAATAAACGATAAGTGGATGGGTCAGGTAGATCTCCCTGAAACCATTCTCCTTCCCATATTCGAGGAACCGATCCACGATCTCCACGGTCTTGTCGTAGGAGATATCCTTTGTAACAAAGCCTCCAAAGCTGGCACCCATCGGGGATTTGAATACACCATCCCTCAGCTGTCCCGGAAGAAGTGCGAAGATGTTATGGTCCTTTTCGAAGATCAGATGATGGAAATCGAATCGCCCCTCAGGATGATAGCTTAGAAATCTTTGCTCATGGAATATCGTGCCGTTGTTCGACCCCTCCACGAACCTGTCCCACCGCTCCCTATCTGATTCCTCGTAAAGTTTTACCTTGATATCATCTGGCATCGAAGACCCTTATGAACTCCACGTTAATAAATAAAGGGTATTACCGGCGCCTACGGGCCCACGCCAGGAACCATATTATGTTCCGTCAATTCACAACCAACATATATGGAAAGCCTAATAGAGGTGTGGCTGATTCCGGTCCGGCGAACGGGCCGATCGGCAGGCTCCGGACCGACCATCTCATATATGGCATCAACGGGGGAAAAACAATGATACCCATGGCAAAACCAGTAGTGGGAAAGGAAGAGAAGGAAGCGGTAATGCGTGTGATGGACAGCGGCATGCTTGCTCATGGGCCCGAGGTGGAGAACTTCGAAAAAGAGTTCGCAGAATACTGTGATGTGAAACATGGGGCGGCGGTATCCAGCGGCACCTCTGCGATCCATCTGGCACTCGCTTCCCTGGGGGTGGGGCCGGGCGACGAGGTGATCACCACCTCCTTCAGCTTCATTGCCAGCGCCACCCCTATCCTTTTTCTGGGTGCAAAACCGATCTTTGTGGATATCGATCCCAGGACCTTCAACATAGACCCCAGGAAGATCTCCGACGTGATCACCCAAAATACCAGGGCCATAATTCCCGTCCACCTCTACGGCCAGTGTGCAGATATGGATGCCATACTGGAAGCCGCGGGCAACACTCCCA
>CBDVER010000518.1:0-1685 GCA_965373055.1 uncultured Thermoplasmata archaeon | reverse complement strand
GGTCCCCGATATCGAAGACGGAGCCGATGCTGTCCCCGGGCCTGCTGCCACCGCTCTCGAGCTCCCCCACGATGATCAGATCGGAATCCATCTCCGCCTCAAGGTAGCTGGAGAACGTATCGATATCATCTCCCATGAAGATGGCTATCTGGCCCACATTCCTCCTGTTGTTCATCGGACCATCTGCCCCCGGGCCTCCGATCAGGATGTCGTCCTTTCCGTCGCCGTTCATATCCTGAACGATCAACCCGGCTCCCAGGCGGTCGTAGGCGTCGCTTCCCCTGATCAACGTCCTCAGCAGGGTATCCACGGTGACGCTATCGTTCCCCCGGACCTCCCCGATATCGAAATAGACGAAGATCCCCCCTGCCTCGGATCGGGATCTCTCCTCGTGCCGGAGAAGAGGGGCGCCTACCACCAGATCCCGGTCCCCGTCCCCGTCGATGTCCCCCGTCGCCATGGTCCTTCCGTAATAACCTATCACACCCTCATCGGTCGGGTCCATGTCGAGATATGTATATTCCGAGCCGAACTGGAGCCTCTCATACCCTCCCCACACTATGAAGACCTTGTTCCATCCGTGGTAGGAGAAGAGAAGGTCCCCCTCCCCGTCACCGTCCAGGTCGTCTATTATCACGTTCTCTCCCAGCCTGATGCCCTTTGCCGATGTGGTGACGAAACCGGATATTATCGCGAATGAGTCCCTCCTGAGGAACCCTATCGGTGCGGCGTTGGGCTCCGCCTCCCCGGCCTTGTACAGGATGATCTCCTCGTCCCAGCCCCCCTCCTCTCCCCAGAGGATATAGACCTTCCCTGTGGCCCCCTGTTCGGACATTCCCAGGGCCATGTCGACGTAGCCGTCCCCGTTGATGTCCCCCGCTGCGATGGATGAGAGGAGGAACGTCCTGGGGCTGGTGGCCCTGAGGGTGATATCCGGCACGGCCTCACTGAGGTCCACGACCCCTGCAGGAAGGGTTTTGTTGCCGTAGAAGATGTAGCACACTCCCGAATTCTGCTCCCCCTCGAACGAGTAGAGGTCGGGAGCGGCGATGACCACGTCATCAACGCCGTCTGCGTTCACGTCGACGTGGCCGACGAACTTGCCCAGCTTGCCAAGTGGGCTGGCGGCGTCATCGCCGATGAATGTCGTCAGAGCGGATCCACGTAGATCGTACTCGCCGTCCAGGGAAAAAATGGTCCCGGCACCACCAGATGTATCACCCCTCGTATCCACCGTATAATTGCCTTCTGCGCCCCCCGTCGATAGCACAGGCTGGAAAATGGTGAAAAGCAGCAGGAACGCGACGGCACAGCACGCCGCCACACTCCTTTTCAGGCTGTTATCTGAAAGCATTTCGTCTCGCCCTCCATCCGTGCATCTGTCCAAAGCTCCAGCTGATACAATGTCTCAACGATACAATGACCTTTTAATTGTTTTGGAGCAGTGTGGAATGAAGGCGTGGCCCACGGAGGTGGATTAGGATATCCGGGTCGAGAGGAGATCGCACTGTTTACCAATCCAGATAAATACACCTTCTCGTATCCTCTTTTTGTATACTACAGGTGGTTTGTGTTGAATAATGGTGTTCTGAGAGCGGGCGTCGACATTGGCTCAACCACAGCCAAGATGGCAGTTCTCAACGGCCAAAAGATCGTATATTCCGATTACAGGCGGCATAACGCCG
>CBDVER010000517.1:0-1697 GCA_965373055.1 uncultured Thermoplasmata archaeon | reverse complement strand
AATTGTACTCTTCCAGATCCGTATGTCCATCACCGTCGAAATCGTTGTTTTCGTTCAGGTCCAGGCCTCCATTGGAGTCGTCGTTCCATCCCAGGTGATAGAGATATTCATAGCTGTTTACCATTCCATCACCATCCGTATCCAGGGTTGCCGATAACCATATCGGATCCTCGATTGCCGTAACTGTCACCTTGACCGGTTCTGTCACGATCTGGTGGAGGCCGTCCCACACGCTGAGTGTGATCAAGTGTGTGCCTGGTTCGAGTATCACGTCGAATTTTAGGGGATCGATCGCGTCCACTCCAAGTTCCAGGACCTTCTCGATACCATCCACATCGGTCCAGGTATCGTTCCATGAGACCTCGATCATGTCGCCGTCGATGTCATAACTTGAACCTGCGTCAAGCGCGATGATGCTGCCCTCCATGACGTTGAGCCCATCCACTGGCTCATCGATCACCGCTATCGGTTGGGTATTGACCCAGATATTATATACCTCCGAGTAGGAGGTGGGATTTCCGACAAGGTCCTTGGCCTTGAACTGTATGAAGTTCACGTCCCCGTAGATCAGATCTATATCGAGATCCACAGTGGCCTTTCCCTCACCTGCAGTCGTCTCGACGACCTCCCAGTTCTCGGAATTCAGGTTTGCCCTTCCCCTGGTGGAGATCCTGTATTCCACGGTTGTCGGGTCCACACCACTGCAGGCGTCAAGGATATCTATCGATAGGGAAACGTCACCCGTGTCAAACCATATCCCTTCCCACTCCTCCAGGTCATTTACCAACAGATCACCGAAATCCACTTCCGAGAGATCTATAAGGACCTGCACGGGATCGCTCTCATTCTGGTTGCCGGCAGCATCCCTGGCCCTGAACTTCACGAAGTTATCCATACCCTCCATCAGGGTCGGGGCGACCTCTATCGTTACCGTCTGGGCACTCAGCTCATTATTGGTCGATATCCATGGTCCGTACGTCTCACCACCATCACTGGATATCATGTATTCCACCGAGCTTCCAGGTATGGACATACCACCGATATCGGAGATGGTTACGCCGATCTCGGGGTTTGGAGTATTGAACCAGTCAGTTGGGCCAGGGAAGTAATCGCGGAACTCCAATCCCTCATAGTCAAGGAAGATGGATACAGATGCATACTCCCCAACATGATCGACCATGTCATAGGCCCTTATACTGACCTCGACCACACCTTCGGCCTCGGTATCTATCTGGAGGAATGTGTTCTTGGTGAAGGTCGTACCCTCCACCCCGGTGGCCATCACCTCATAATACCTGATGCCCGAGAATATCTCTGCAGGCTCGTACCAGGTAACGAACAGCTCACCGTCGTTGTCAACCAACGAGTTCGTGTCCGTAAAGCTGTCCGCATGGATCATGATGCCGTTTGGTTCCATTGGAATGTCGTTATCAACATATATGTTGAATCCAGGCAGTTCATTCATCACCATCGATCCGGGAAGGTCCCTGAGCATGAAATCGAAGGTCACCTTGATCGCCATGCTCCCCGTATTCAACGGGAGAATGAAATCCCTGCCCATGGAAGATTCATCCTTGATACTCTGGCCGTGAATGTTCTCCGCCTCGAAGTAGAAATGTTCCTGTTTGGGATAGAATGGTTCAACGCCGAAATCGTTCATGAAGCCCTCCGTGCCCTCATATATGATCCCGATCCCC
>CBDVER010000516.1:0-1698 GCA_965373055.1 uncultured Thermoplasmata archaeon | reverse complement strand
GCAAAGGCCGGGTCGATGCCCATCTCTCTCCACAGGTCCAGGTCCATGCCCGCCGGGTTCAGGCTGGATGGGACCGAGACCTTCCCCCCGTCATCGTGAAACCTCTCCAGCATTTTGATGAGCCCCTCCCCTCCCGTCTTGTAGGATACGCCCGAGATGTGGGCAGAGACGATAGGGATCAATGAATTGGCCCCCTCCAGTTCGCCCAGGTTCACAAGGATCTTCATGGCCAGCTCCCCTGCGGGCCCCTCGTGCCCCTTGAATATCCTGTCCTCTTCGGGGGTCAGCTCCATGCTCCTCCTAACGTGTGTGGTATAGAAAAACCCTTTCAAAGAGATGTAATTTTAATATACGGTTCCCCCCTCCAAGTAGCATGGAGGAGATCGGTTCAAACAAGACAGTGGTCCAGAGGTCCCGCTTCTTTTCACATCTCTACGAGATATCATCGAAGGATGAGATCATCTCGATCCTGAAGCTCCACAGGAGCAGATACCGGAAGGCGAACCATCACTGTTACGGGATGAGGCTGAAGGGTGATGGGGCAATCACGGAGGTTCAGAAGGACGACGGTGAGGTGGGCCATCCGGGAAAGGTGATCCTGGAGATAATGAGGCGGGAGGACCTGGATCATCACGTTCTCGTCATATCTCGGGTCTTTGGCGGCGTAAAGCTGGGGGTCGGCGGAGTTTCGCGGGCATTCCGGGAGGCGGGCACCTCGCTATTCGATCAGTGATATGCTGTACGTCTCCCCGATGAACAAGGGCGGATGCGGTCATTCCAATTTTATCTTATAATAATATGATAAACATTTTATATCGCGTAGATGTATCAATAGTAAATCGGCATCCAGATGCAATGATACTGCTGACCGATGCAATATGAGTACCTTATGGGGGAATAGGAATGTTGAAGAATTTGAAAATTGTTGTAATGCTGATCACATTGATATTCATCGGGACCGCAATCGTTCCCTTGATCGGGGCGGCAGATGGAGATGACACGATCGATATAATGCCTGCTACCCGGGCACCGACAAGGGACAGCCTGCACGTAGGGGGAGGACAGCCCTACTCAAATATCGCCGATGCGATAGATGCGGCCTCGGATGGAGATACGATAGTCATCCACTCTGGAACCTACGCCGAGAGCGTGGTGGTGGACAAGGAGCTCACCCTCACGGGACAGGGAGGAACAGAGCCGATCATCCAGGTCCTTGGAGGCAACGCGATCACCATCAGGGCGGACAACGTCACAATCAACGGGCTTGAGATCCAGGGAGCGAATTTTGGGATCAACAGTGGAATGTCCGGGATGACCATCACGGAGAACATCTTCCAGAGCCCCAACAATGGAATATACTGGTATATCAACCTGGATGATCACAACGAGGATCTGGTCCTCTATCCCACCGTGATCAGGGGAAATACGTTCAATACGCCGGCCTCCTATTCGATCTTCATCGATCACGATATCGAGTATCTAATGGCCTTTCCCCATGATGTGGACTATGGATCTATCACGATCTCTCAGAATTACTTTTTCATGAACGGGACAACCGCCTACGGGATCCAGATGTATAACTTCATCACCATCAGCGATCTTGCGGGCGGAACCATAGATGTGGGTGATATCGAGATCATCGGCAATATGATATGTGGGGGAAGTTATGGAATAAGGTTCCGTGGGAAGATCGAGGAT
>CBDVER010000515.1:0-1703 GCA_965373055.1 uncultured Thermoplasmata archaeon | reverse complement strand
AACCCGGACCTGATGAAAACCTGACCGACACGGACGGCGACGGTATGCCAGACGAATGGGAAGAGGAACACGGGCTCGATCCAAATGATGCCTCGGATGCAGCATTGGATGCAGACGGGGACGGCATCTCGAACCTCGACGAGTACAAGCAGGGATCGGACCCGAACGTCGATGAAACGACGGATGGACCGACAGATGTTGATGAGAAAGGACCCTTTACGGGCTTCTGTTTGATCGCCGGGATCATTGGGTTCATCCTGTTGTTGGTTATGATCATCATCGTTGTATTGGCGGTCAAATCAAGGAAAAGCCAAACAGAACAGGACGAGGAGTAATATCTGGAATTATAATTTCCTCGAAATCTCCAATTATGGGGACATTGGTGAATTCTATCCCGAGGATGAAGAAGATCCCCGAGGACGAACAATTGTCACTGACACAAAGATAAGGAGACGGGCCCAGGGAACATCCGTAGGTGGGTTTATATGAATGTAGCCCCATATATGACAACACTTTATGCTCAATATGATATTTCAAATAACACCAAAATAGCCGATAAACGGACCCTTATAAGAAACACTATATATACGAATAAAGATAATATCTATAATATGAATAAGAACGAACTCAAGCGTTTGATAGTTGAATTCCATGAGTACAAGCTACCGGATTCCATTGAACGGGATATCGAAATAGATATGTCCACGGACAAGGTCATCACCCTCGTCGGCCCCCGGCGTGCTGGAAAGACCTATCTACTTTACAACCTCATAAAACGGCTGGAAACATCCGGTGTGGACAGACGCAATATGATCATGATCAATTTCGAGGACCCGCGGATATATCCTTTTACGGCCAGGGACCTCCTTGACCTTACGGATGCTTATTCGGAGCTTTATCCGAGTTCACACACTACCTACCTTTTCTTCGACGAGGTCCAGGAAATGGAGGAGTGGGAGCGAGGAATAGAGCATCTTCATCGAACGGGAGGATACAAGATCTTCATCACCGGTTCGAGTTCCAGGCTTGGTAGCCAGGAAATTGCCACACAGATGAGAGGGCGGACGCTTTCCTATCTCGTTCTTCCCTTTTCGTTCAAGGAGTCCCTTGAGGCCAGGGGTTTGAAAGTGGATGAGAATACAAGGTATTCCTCCCAGCGTTTTAACATAATCAATCATCTTGATATAGTAATGAAATGGGGGTTGTTCCCGGAGGTGGTACTCGCAGAAAATGATGACACGAAGATACGCATACTCCGGGAATATTACAACACGATATTCTTAAAGGACCTCGTGGAGCGTTACAGGATACGCAACATCTCATTGCTCAAGGAGATGATGAAATATCTTGTAACGAACATATCAAACCCCTTCAGCATCTCAAAATA
The DNA here is from genome assembly GCA_965373055.1 of uncultured Thermoplasmata archaeon. GTDB lineage: Archaea > Thermoplasmatota > Penumbrarchaeia > Penumbrarchaeales > Penumbrarchaeaceae > JAGLEG01. The sequence continues at coordinate 316 of CBDVER010000515.1, read as the reverse complement.
CCATCGTAGCATAGGGGCCAGGTACAAGGTCTCGAAAAAAACGGTGATGAACTATCTGAACCGGCTTGAGGACATTCACTTCATCTATCTTGTGGATCGATACAGCGCCTCACTTCGCAAGCAATCCAACTCGCCAGCCAAGGATTACTGTATCGACGTTGGCATGAGAAGCGCCGTGGGGTTCCAGTTCTCGAAAGACCTTGGGAGGATAGCAGAGAATCTGGTATTCATCTCACTTATGCACAGAAAGGCCAAAGACCCGACCATTGAGATCTATCACTGGAAACCTCCAGGGACAGAGACGGACTTTATTGTA
>CBDVER010000514.1:0-1705 GCA_965373055.1 uncultured Thermoplasmata archaeon | reverse complement strand
GTCTCCGTCGGGATCGTAGTCCGCATCCTTGTTTGATAGAGGGTTCAAAGCGCTAGCAAAGCCCATGAAGGCGGAAACCCCCAGGACCAATGCGATCAATATTGCCAAACTTTTCATTTAGTAGACCTCCTGGTCTTTTTCGCTATACTATGATTTGGGGTACAAGATATATAAGCGTTATGATGCGAACGTTGAACAAAACCAGGCAATCCTTTATTGGAATTAAATATAATATGATATAATAAATATTAATAATATGGCATAATAAGGATTAAATATGGTAAAAATCGTGATTATAAGATAAATATATCCTATCACAAATACAGATGATATATGAAGCATAAAGGAGAATAACGAAGATAAAGCAAGAATAAAGCAAGAGATATATATCAAAGAGATCGATATGTATGGTGTTTGAATAAAGATAATAGGTCAACCGCAGGGAAACTGATATGCGATGAGATGCTGGGGTCATTGTCCAGATGGCTCAGGCTTGCCGGCTATGATGTTCTCTACCTGAGGGACATGAGCGATGCCCAGATCATCAGGGTCGCTGTGGATGAGGGGAGATCTGTACTGACACGGGATCGGGAGCTCTCAAGGAGATTGGGGGCGAGGTCGATAATGATCACCGAGCTAACCCTGGATGGTCAATTGGAGGAGCTTTCCAATTTAATTGAACTTGAAAGAAGTGCAGGGTGCCCATCACGATGCACGATATGCAATGGCATCCTCAAAGCTGTCAGGAGGGGTGACCTCAGCAAGGAAGATGAACGGGTTATCCCCCCTCGCGCACTGGAGGGTCGGGATATCTATTACAAGTGTGAGATATGTGGCCATTTCTACTGGAGAGGAACACATATAAAGGGGATAGAGGAGAGGTTATCAAGATATGGCATGGTGTTCTCCCTTCCAGATCGAGAACAAAACATACTTTAATCACCTAGCATTAGGCTCACGGTCGTGGTACGGGGAACGGATAACATGATCATCGATGAATTGAGCTACAACAGGATATATTCCGAACTCAGGACCTATAGGGATATCGAGAGGTTGACCAGGAAGTACAACGACCTCTCGAAGGAGTTCTTCCTGGTCATCTACACACAGAAGATGATAAGGATGGTCACCCAGAAGTTCCACCGTGTAAAAAGCTCCGCTCCTAAATTGATCGAACAATGGAACGGCGGGAGGTCCTTTCTCGATATCTCCGAGGACCTCTCGTTTCCACCTGTCATGACCGCCTTCATCATCCTCACCAGCCAGGGCACCGGCAGGAAATCGTTTCGGAAGATGCTCATGGATACATCCAGGATACAGAATAAAAGGATGAAAAAGGAGCTTATCGAGGTAAATGAGAACGATCCGATATATTCGCCAATGGGGGATACGGTACAGAGGGAAAGAGGTGTAAGGGGGGAGGAGAGGATCAAGATCTGGCTTGACTCCCATGGGATAACCTATGAGCGTGAGGAGGATCTCAGGGCTGCGGGGTCTAAAACTCCGGATTTTCTGTTAAAATCCCCGATATTCTTCAGGGGCGAGAGCATCAAGTGGATCGAGTCGAAGGCATCCTTTGGGGATCTCAAGGAGATCAACAGGAACCTGACAAAGCAGATCACCCCATACCTTGAGCTTTTCGGCCCCGCGATGGTTATCTACAGCTTTGGGGAAGTGGACACCGCCCCCGTTCTTGATGGGATCT
>CBDVER010000513.1:0-1711 GCA_965373055.1 uncultured Thermoplasmata archaeon | reverse complement strand
GGGAAGTGAGGACCCCCATCGGAGTGGTTGTACAGTTCAGATATGGAGAGGACGGCATTGACCCGGCCCGGTCCATACGGTCCGATGCGGTGGATTATGAGGATATTGTCAAGACCGCCATGAGGGAGGTGAGCTGATGGTGCAGAGCAGAGTATCAATTGCAAACAAGAAGGACCTCATAAGGTTCGTTTTATCACGGGGTCTTGAGGAGGAGGAGGTTCTGAAACTTCTGGGGCCTGGAACCAAGGTCACCCTTGAAGAGGTCATGGACATGGGCCCGGCAGAACTTGAGAGGATCACGGGCATCTCGGGAAAGAGGTTCAAGAGGGCGTTTGCCTGGGTTGATCTTGAGGAGAAGGTCAAAAAGGGTGCAGATGAGCCAAAATCGTCCGAGAAGAAGGTCAAGAAGGATCACGACGAATCGTTAGATTCGTCTCACCCTCGCCGAGCCAACAAATCCGAAGATTTGTCTAACCTTCGCGGAAGTGTCCGCTCAGAAGGTGTCGGCTCGGAAAGTGTCCGCTCAGATGCGGATGAACCCAAGGAGCCGGAGATGAAGGAGAAGGCCAAGAAGCCGAAGAAGGAGAAGAAAGGCTCTGCCGAAAGCGTTGAGGTGAAGGGGAAACCCAAGCTTGATAAGCTGAAGGCAAAGGAGATGGGCTTCATCTGGACGGCGCCGGACAGGGAGTCCGTACTCCAGACGATGGAGGTGCTGAGCAAGAACAAGACCGCCAAGTGGCCCTGCAAGTTCTACGTCAATCTGAAGAGGTTCGACCTTCCGATCTTCGGTTTCATCTACGTTAAATCGGCCTCTGTAGGGTTCAAGGTCCACGTGACGGATATCCAGACCGACAAAACGCCGCTCAAGAAGGCCCCGAAGGCAAGCCTCATACCCAAGCTGCTTGCGAGGTCCATACCCGAGGGAGAGGCCCTATCGTATCTCACTATTGACATGATAGAGGAGATGCCAAAGCCCCTGCCATTGAAGGCGTTCACGACCGTCGGAAACACGCCTGTTAAGAGCGCCAGGCAGTATACGCTTATCTGGATCGAGGATTTCGACACACTGCTCAACAAGGAGATGTTGGAGGAATCCGCGTCGGAACAGGCCATCGTCAAGGCTGCACCCGAGCCGGTGGTCGAAGAGCCAGAGGTCGATCAGATCAAACCGCTCAGGGAGGCGGATGTGGACACGATCGCAAAGAAGCTGAAGGTGAAGTTGACCCCGGATATACACTATTTTCTCTCGGACATCTCACAGAGGGAGCAATGGGAGATGAAGAAGTTGACAGAGGTGATCGCCGGCATGTCACGTCTTCTTTCGGAGTTCCAGAGGATCGAATCGAAAGGAGAGAACACTTACGTCCCCCCTATGGTCCTGTACAATCTATCGAACATGATCAGGAAACTGGAGACGCCTGATAAGGTCATCTCGAAGATATGCGATAGGGTGTATGAGAAGTACAACGAGCACCTGGTCGATTCGCATGAGTCGGTGGGTATCGTCGCTGCCCAATCCATCGGAGAGCCCGGCACACAGATGACGATGAGGACCTTCCATTATGCAGGTGTTGCCGAGATCAACGTGACGCTGGGCCTACCCAGGCTTATCGAGATCGTGGATGCGAGGAAGATGCCCTCCACCCCGGTCATGGAGATACACCTGAGGAAGGAGAGGAATATGACCCTTGACCAGATCAAGAGGATCATC
>CBDVER010000512.1:0-1729 GCA_965373055.1 uncultured Thermoplasmata archaeon | reverse complement strand
CGGTGGGGGCGCTGGCCCAGCCTGCTGTTGAGTAGAGGTCCTCCTGAACGGGTGGAGCCTCTGTGATCGGCTCCTGTCGGGCCACTTCCGGCGGACCTATCTCCTCCTCCAGATCCGGGATGGGCTCCTTCATTGGTTTTTCCTTTCTCGCCGGTTTGAGGAATATCATGAGCATCACCACAATGATCAGGAAGAATAGTATCAGGCCCCCTGCGAAGAACATCCAGGGCTCTATGGTGGATGCGGAGCTGCTACTACCTCCACCGTCGGTCTCCCTGTTCTTCACTATGAATGAGACGTTCGTCTCCTTGGACTCCGTCCAGTCGTCCTTGTCCTTCACCGAGACCCGTATTATGTACCCGGGGCCGTCAGGAAAGCGGTCCATTGAGCCCTCATCCTTCTCCGTCGTATCCCATTCAACGTGGAAGCTAAGCTCCCGCCAGGGGATGAAATCTCCCCCTATGGAGTCCCTTACGACCCCCTCTATCTCCAGCCAGGCATCGCTTGAACGTACCTCCACCTTGATGTTCTCATCCTGGATGGGCTCGTCATCCATTATCACGAAATCGATGCGGTACACGCCGGATATGACATCCTCGATGGACCCCAGCCTGAACTCTATCCTCGGGGCATAGAAGTTGTTCACGTATACCTCATCTATCACATCGGAGCCGATGAGGCCATCCTCATCCGTGAGATCGACCTTCAGGCTGTAGTACCCGTTAACCACCGATCTGGTATCCCAGGTGACCCTCCCCAGATCCCTGGTGAAAAAGAGGCCCTCTATCTCGGTCCATCCGGACCCTCCCCTGGGCCTGTAGTAGAAATGGAGGCCGCTGGAGTTGTAATTCCCATCCCTATCCCACAGGGTGGCCCTGATGACGAACGGGCCCGTTACCGACTGGCCCTCCACTATGTCGATCACCTCGACCACGGGCGTATATGGATTGTGGATCGTCACGGTCAGGTTATAGGTATCCACACCGTCGAGGAAGGTCTCATCTTCCGCCAGGGCCTGCAGGAAATAATCCCCGTTCTCCAGGGCGGTGGTGTCCCAGTCGAGATAGTACGTATCGTTCTCCATCGGGCCCGAGAAATTACCCATGAGGTCCCAGTCACCTGAATCGAGCTCCTGGGAGACCATGAGGATCGGCGGCTTGACCACATCGTCGTCCTTATCGGTCACGTTTATCAGAACCCTCACGGTGCCCTCGATGGTTGTGTTCATCTCGGGAAATAACAGGTGCACCCGGGGACGGTAATGGTTGTCTATGAACACGGCCCCCAGGTTCCGGTCCTCACCGTGGAGTCCGAACTCCGTTGTGGAGTTGACCATGAACCATATCGGCCCATCCTCGAAATCCAACGTCTTGAATTTTGCACTGTACTGATTGGAGGGATTCTTCTGGGAGATGTTCCTGAACTCTATCCAGGTCTCATTGTCCCTCGCGTAATGGAATCTGATGGGAAACCGTATCTCCTCATCGATGGGGGGAATGGCCTGGGCGGATATCAGGTACTCCCCTGCTATATTCACACCGTCCTGGGGGCTGTTCAGGAATACCTTGGGAGGTCGTGGATTGAACACGTCCACCCTGTCGGTAAAGAGCTGTGATGTCAGGCCGAAGTCATCGGTGGCCATGACCTTTAGGAAATACCCCATATTGCTCAATTTGAGGGTATCCCAGTACATGGTCCCTTCCGAGCCCTCCACCACCTCGGGGTTTCC
>CBDVER010000511.1:0-1730 GCA_965373055.1 uncultured Thermoplasmata archaeon | reverse complement strand
AGGTCGTTGTCAGAATCCTTCTTGTTCGGATCTATCCTTAAGACGCCCATAGTGGACTTCTCCCAGAGCAGCGTTGTATCTATGCCGAAGAGCTCGTCCACGTCCATCCATCCGTCCAGGTCGGTATCAGGATTGGTTGCGTTGGTCGGATCGAAGATCAGATACTCGCCCTCGGGCTCATCAATGATACCGTCCTGGTCGTCGTCGAAGCCGTTGTACTGGATCTTGTACTTGGTCCTTCCGTGGGTCTCCTCCCAATCATCCAGGGATCTGGAGAGGTTTCCAACCTGACCTATATCAAGGGAGCCGCCGAAATCGTTGTCCGAGTCCGCCATTGTGGCGTTGGTGTAGTAGATGGATGCGAACTGTGGATTTGTGAAGTAGTTCTCACCTATCAGCTCGCCAAGGAACCCGACCTTGAGCTCCTCTCCGTCCAACAGCCCATCACCGTCCGTATCGGGATCATTGGGGTTGGTCGAGATGGGATACTGAAGCGTACCCTTGAACTCCTCCAGATTGGTCATACCGTCCGAATATTTTTTGTAAACAACATATCCATCGTCGGTTAGGTTCCACCATCCGTCGTTATCCTCGTAGGCGTCATCTATCATGGGGGAGACCGTGTACTTGGTCTTGTAACCGTCGCTGATGAGGTCATCCAGGTCCTCCTGGATGGATTCAGCCAGATCCTGGGATATTATAAGGGCGTTATACGCCTCCCATCCGTCAAGCATCCCGTCACCGTCCGTGTCGGGGTTCTTCGGGTCGGTCTGGAACCAGAGGTTATCCTTGTTCGGGAAGGCGTTCTCCAGGTAGTTGGGTAGGCCGTCATTGTCCAGGTCCTTGAACCTATCGGTGGAGTTCAAGGGGTCAAGTCCCGTATCCAGCTCCCATCCGTCGAACATGCCATCGCCATCTGTATCCGCCTTGTATGGACACGTCCTGTAATCGAGGATACCGTCCCCGTTCCAGTCCACGGCGGATTTCGTCCTGTTGATGTTCAGCTCGATATAGTCTGACAGCTTGTACATCTGGCCTGTAAGGGTGTTGAAGTGTGAGTCGCCATCCGTATCCCAGTCAAGAGGGGACGTGTGGTTCTGGTACTCCTGAAGGTTTGTGAGCGAATCGCCCTCCTGGATCATTACCGGGACCTTCTTGGCCCCTTCCGAGCTGAGCCCGATCTGGTATCCGATCCTCACGTCCATATCGTAAAATGCATCATTTGGATTCAGCGGATCGATCATGGTCGTTGACCATGGAACCACAAGGTCCTCCGATCCACCGGTGATCTTCTTCGGGACGACGATCTCGGACATCAGCTGGTCCTTGTGGGCCTCGAGGTCGTCATCATCTATGCTTCCCTTGTAAACGCGGGTCTCACCCTCGTCGAAGAAACGCTCCTTCAATTTGATGCTGTAATATAGCTCCCAACCATCATCCATGCCGTCCAGGTCGGTATCCCAGAGCGATGGGTTTGTCGTCACCGGTTTGAAGACAGATGGGATATATGGGTTGTATCTCAGGTAATCATCCTCAAGGGAATCATCCGGGTTGAGCCTGTCCCCGTATATCCCATCGGATGGATCGTCGTACAGGTGGAAACCGCCCTTCTTTCCTATGTACCTCCAGTCTCCCGAGGGGTTCTCGGAGCTGCTTGCGGGGGTCCTCCCGCCGAATGTGGGATCGTTCTGTTCAAAGGTGAGCGTTGTGAAGTTCCACTCCACTCCGCC
>CBDVER010000510.1:0-1734 GCA_965373055.1 uncultured Thermoplasmata archaeon | reverse complement strand
AACATCCTGACCTTACCGCTTCCGTCCAGGGCGAATATGTGGTCCCCTGTCCTGTTTGGCTCGAAGTAGCCGTGCCATCTGATGGTAAAACCAGGGGGTAGCGTGATATCATTCTCCTTGTCCTGTGGGCTCCAGTTGCCCCAGTTGAACAATATGGTGTCATCATGTCTCTCAAAGCCGATATCCTCAAACTCCTCATCCCCGTAATAGGTCCCCCAGAGGCCCCCGTACTGGCTGATGTCATTGAAGGGGCCACCCTGGATCGAGCTCTGAAAGGTCTTCACACCCGACCCATTCCGGTCCAGGTCCGATCCGGGCAGCCCCGTCCATCCTACCTTGACCCTGTATCCCTCATAAGGTGCTATCGTGGTCGCTGCATATGGGTCGATCGGGGGCTCCGGAGGAGTGTCATCTATCCTAAGATCGAATTCCAGGTCTGGCCCCATATCCGGCCCGTCCGACGCCGTGATATCATCAGTGATGGAGGGAAGGTTGGGGAGGATCGTGAGGTTGTAATGGACCAGGGAGGCATCGGGTATGTCGGAGTCCAGCTCCCATATCTGGGAGGTGTATCCTATCCTGTTGATCTCCTCATGATCCCGCCTCAACCCCACTTCGGCAACCCCTTCTGGGATCTCCCTACCATTCGAATCCACGTAAGTTATCCTGGGGCCACCAACCGTCATCTTCTGCCCTGGAGAGCTCCACTGCCGGGGGGCGAACATCCTCTCCCCGTCGAGGCGCACCTCCGGATCTCCTGTGAATTCGATATCCTTCCGTAACAGGAACAGGTCCCTGTAATATCTGTAGATCCAGTTCCCGTTGTCATCTTTTACCGCCGCCATTACGTCAACAGGGCCCTCCCATGGGCAGAACCACCCGAACAGGAGTGAAGGCGCCATCCACCCGTCCATATAATTGGCGCCCATGATCGATGATCCAAGTAATCTGACATCGTTGCCCCCGCCCCCTTCCAGCCAGGTGCCGTCCTGGTTGAAATGTATCGTGATATCGACCCCTCTCGGATCGATGTGAACCCTCCCCTCCGAGAACGGTCGGGCATCCAGGGAGTGCCTGAACGATATGTTCAACATGACCGCGCCATCGCCTGCATAGATCGCCTCTTCATCCGCCCCTTCACCGTAGAACGAGCCCTCTCCCATCGTGATCTTCGTACCGATCAGAAGATAGGCCTCGCCGCAGTTCTTCCTCTCCTCGCCGGGCCCGTCGCCCCAGGGAGCTCCGATCAGGATCTCCTGGGCCCCGTCCCCGTTGATATCACCGACCGAATAGGAGTAACCGAAGGAGTCCTCCATCTGGTTTCCCTCGATGGTGAAGAGATCGGCGGGGTATCCCAGCTGGTGGATCTTGTTTGGTGAGCTTATTATGGTCTTCAGATCGTATATCATCAACGCGCCCACATGGATCCTGTTTGGATCGCTCATGTCCGTGGGGTTCTTCTGGGGAACCCCGTTGAGGAGCTCTATCATGCCGTCTCCGTTGAGGTCGGATAGCTGGATCGACCTGCCCAATTTGTCTCCGTAACTGCCGGGGTAGCCGGATGAGGCGCCCTCATCTCCCAGTATGATCTTCGAGCAGTTGTTCTCACCGTTGTTCTCGTACGGGAAGGTCTCCGGATCGTTTCCCATGAATATGAGTACCTCGCCGCAGTTCTTCTTATCCTCCAAAATGCTGTCCGCTCCAGGAACGCCAATGAATATGTCGTCCTTTCCG
>CBDVER010000509.1:0-1739 GCA_965373055.1 uncultured Thermoplasmata archaeon | reverse complement strand
TCTGCGAGATTGTACTCCCCGCCGATCCTTTGCGATCTGGATGACGATTCAAGGCCCGAATCGATATTCTTTGCGGGGGGTTGGATATACTGCCTCTCCTCGGACGGGAGCCCCTACTGGAACCTGAGCGTACCTGACGTGGATTTCTCCTCTGCAGGCCTTGTGGGCGACCTGAACCTGGATGATTTCACGGATATCTACATAGATGGCCATTTCATAACCCAGCAGGCAATAGATCTGCTCATCAGGGCACCCGAGGATATCTACCTCAACATAGACCCGGCGGACCTGGTGGAGGGTATGGATGTCGAGATAAACTGCCTTATCACCAATGTGGGAGATTCGGCCGCTTCGAATGTCAGGGTCCGCTTCAAGGACATTTACAACGGGACCGAGAGCACGATCGGTGACACGGTACTTGATTCTGTCTCCACCACCAAGGAGGCGAAGATGACGTGGACCGTCCTTGGGGACGGGGACCACACCATATCGGTCATGGTCGACCCGGACAATGAGAAGGAGGAGATAGATGAGACCAATAATCAGGCCTCCAGGGTGTTTTCAGCTGCATCTGCGTTCCCGGACCTCACCATCTCCGCGATTCTGATGATCCGTGGGGACGGGGAGGAGGTCGATGGCGTAACCCGCCACCTGGCGGATGGGGATCCATCGACCCTTGTAGTGGAGGTAGAGAACCTCGGAAAGAGGTGGGCGGCGGATGTGGACGTCGATCTGGTGATAGACTCCTTTCTTCTGGATACGGCCAGCATAGACAATATACCGGCCGGGGGGAAACAGAATGTCAGTTTCGAATGGACTCCGGACGTATCGGGAGGAGGGGTGGTGACCGTACTTGCCGACGTGGATCCGGCACCCGGATCGATATCGGAAGATGATGAGCTCAACAATCAGCTCACACAGGAGATCGAGATCATCGACAGCGACCCGGGGGACCGTTCCTACATTATCACAGGTGAGCTGTTGGATGAGGAGGGAGATACCGTCGATGGGGCGATCGTCGAGTTCTCCAATATCAGGACCTCTGAATATCTGAAGGTGACCACCAACACCCTTGGGCGCTTCTCGGGGGACATTGCCCTGCTCAACTCGGGCTATATCGAGGGCGATACGATCGAGGTCACCGCCCGGGATGGCCCCAGCTGGGCCAATGCGACCCTGAAGGCCTACTCCGAGGATGCGGGTAGTTTCCTGCTTCTATCCCTCACCCGGACCAATATAACCCAGATATCCATAAGGCCCCAGGGTCAGCTGGACCTGGTATCCGACCCGGGGCTGGACCTGGACCTGACATTCTTTATCGATAACAGCGGAAACACCCGGGGCGACGTATCACTGGATGTTGATATGCGGGTAAACAACACGAAAGGCGGGTGGGCCGCTACCCTGGATATCCATGAGTTCGCACTCGAACCGGAGGACTCGAGGGAGGTAATATTGAAGGTGGTGATACCCCGGCACGAGGTCCCTGGAGTGACGGCCGAGATCATCATATCAGGTGAGATCGTGGGTAATTCCACCTATTCAAAGGAGATGACCTATACCGTGGTTGTTGATACGGATGGTGATCTCGGCTATCTCATATCATCCGAACTTCACCGGAAGCTCGATCCGAACCAGGGGGATGAGGTGGAGTTCAGGCTGGAGCTGAGCAATCGGGGTAACGTGGTAATTGACTATCTGGTCCAGGTGGATAGTGGGCTTCGATCATATACGAATAT
>CBDVER010000508.1:0-1739 GCA_965373055.1 uncultured Thermoplasmata archaeon | reverse complement strand
TGCCAGGAAGGTGCGCAGGGAGCCGGGCTCTATCCTGATATTGATGTCGGATCCCACGTCCAGGCTATTCTCCGCATCGTCCAGAATTATGATGTTGGCGCCATTTTCCCTGGCCTTGTGGATCGCAACCGGCATCCCCGGATGGGTGAACAGGATGTCATTGTTTACAAGAACGATCCAATCCGCCCTCTCCACATCATCCAAAGTGGGCCAGTTGAAGCCCATCCCCTCACGTTTCGCCTGATACTGCATGACAACCCTGCCGAACCTCGACAGCAGGTCGATGTTGTGGCTATTAAGGACATTCCTGGCCAGCTTGGACATCAGGTATCCGCTCTCGTTGGTGAGGTAGGGAGATACCATGAAACCGATCTCCTCGGGTCCGAAACGCTGCAGGGAACTGGAAATGAACTCAAAGGCATCGTCCCATGACACCGGTGTCAATCTCCCCCCTTTCCGTATCATTGGGTAGGTGAGGCGGTCCTGGCCGTTGAGGAAAGGAGGTATGCAGAATCTCCCGTATACGCAGGCATAGGCCCTGCTGTACTCCTTTCGTCGATCCGGTAGGGCGGCCATGATCTTTCCCCATTTCTCCTCAAGTATCATCCCGCAGTTCAGGGAGCATAATCCGCATATCGATTCGATCGACCTGTCCGGCTTTCCATGCCATTTGCTGCCCTTTGGCGTCAACGCCCCTGTGGGGCAGACGTCTATGCAGGCCCCGCAAAATCGGCAATCCCCCTCCAGGTGAGTCCGCCCGAATACGGTCCCCACCTTGGTCTTGTGGCTTCGTTCGGTGAAGGCGATAGCTCCGACCCCCCTGACCTGCTGGCACATCCTTACACATCTTCCGCAGAGGATGCAGAGATTGTAATCCCGGTCGAAGAACGGGTCGTACCTCTCCAGCGGGAGGTTCTTGTATTCCATGGGAATGACCATCTCCTCCATCTCCAGATATTCGCAGACCTCCCTGATCTCGCAGGTGGGCCTGTTGGGGCACATCGAGCATCCGGTTATCCTGCCCGCCTTGACAGGGCCGCCGCGGGTATCCTCACATTCGTCTCGGATATTGCACACGATACACGAGTGGGGATGTTCGATCAGGATCAACCTGAGTATGTTCTGTCTTAGCTTTTTCACCTCGGCCTCCTCGCTATGTATCACCATTCCATCCCTTGCCGGAGTGGAACATGCAGGCGGGAATCCCCTCATTCCCTCTACTTTCACCACACACAACCTGCAGGCGCCGAATGGTGGCAGCTCTTTGTGCGCACAGAGTGTGGGTATGTATATCTTCGAGTCATTGGCCGCATCCAGGATGGTCTGCCCCTCCTTGAGCGGGATCTCCACCCCATCGATAGTGATCTTCATTATTCACCGCCCCCTTCTATCGGATCCTCGGACCCACCTTTCACATTCAATAATGGAGATGCCTTTGAGATCGCGTTAACGCTTGATGGGCACGTCTCAATGCACAGGCCGCACCTGATGCATGTCTCCGGGTCGATGGTCCTGATCACGTTCCTGGACCCTTTTACCGCCGTTACCTGCCTGTCAGTCCCGGTGATAGCACTTACCGGACATCTTTTCTGGCAGGCGCCGCATCCGATGCATTTCACCTCATCGATCGTGTATTGAATTATCGGCTTGCATACCTTCGCCCTGCATTTGCCGAGGTCGATATGTTCGTCGTATTCCTCCATGAAATATCGGAGTGTGGAGGAGACCGGATTGGGGGC
>CBDVER010000507.1:0-1742 GCA_965373055.1 uncultured Thermoplasmata archaeon | reverse complement strand
GTTCCTGAAGGCCTCTATCTTTATCTCCTCGGACATGGGCATACCGTCCGAGGTGATGGTGAGATGTCCAAGCACCTCCTTCCGAAATACCCACATCCCCGTCTGGGAATCGTTCAACCTCATCCCGAACAGGATGTTCATCGTTACCTTCAGAACCCAGTTTCCCAGGGCGTGGGTGGAGGAGAAAGCCCCTTTCTCCGCTTTCTTTATCCTGTCGCAGGAGAGAAAATCCACACCCTCCGCCTCCAGCCTTTCCACCAGCTCCATTACGAGCTCCGCTGGATATGTGGTGTCACCGTCCATCGTCACGATGATATCACCCCTGGCCTCCTTGAAACCGGTCTTGTAGGCCCTGCCGTATCCCCTCCTCTTCTCCTCTATGACCCTGGCGCCTGTCGATATCGCGATCTCCCTTGTCCGGTCCTTGGAGAGACCATCGATTATCACAATCTCCATATCCTCAGATCTGGGGATCTGGTCCAGGGTTTCCCCTATGGACTCCCCCTCGTTGAGGGTTGGGATCAAGACGGTGACCTTCATGCTCCTGCCTCGCTGCGGTCCCATATCGAGGTTTATGATTTATATTTTGGGACGATAGCTGAGCTTTTTCCCAAAATCCTTGATCTGACCAAGGAAAGGTTATTGAATATAATATCAGGTATAGGTTCGAGAACATGACAGATGAGAAGATACCCTTGAAACCATTTCATCTGCGGGTTGTGAGCCAATCGATATTCTTCATACTGGCGATACTGGGAATATTCGGGATAGCCATGACGGGGTTCGTATACCCGTTTTTCTTCTGTCCTGCAAGCCCCGCAGCGTGTGCGGGATGCCCGATATGGGTGATCGAACACGGGACCCTTGAGATCGTTGCCGGAACGAATTCGGGTGCGATGATGATACTCTACATGATCGGCCTGTTCGTCATCATCGGTGCTCTCGTGGGCAGATCTTTCTGTGGATGGGCCTGCCCCATGGGGGCGCTTCAGGACGTCTTTTCCTTCTTCAACAAGGCGAAAAGGAGGATGAGAACCATAATGATCCTCGGTGGAGTTTCAATGGTAATGCTTATCTTCGGTGGTTCAATACCATATCTTCTGGGCGGTTATATCCCATCCTTTCTTGATCAATTGGCGTTTCTACCATCCGTTCTTAGACCTGAAGAGTTCGAGAAATCATCATACCTGTGGGTGGGATATGTGGGGGCCCTGGGAGCTTTTGGAATGGCCCTCTTTGGTTTCGTATTGGTAAAGAGGTTCAAGAGCTATTTCGGACCGATCGTTGCGTTGGTTATCGGAGCGTCCTTCTGGGGAGCTCATTTCATACTGGACCCGATGTTCGACGGGGACCTTCCCTTCAAAAGCGTGGAGTTCATGGGACTCCTGGGATTGATGGCCCTTATGGTTGGGATCCTGGGATTCATCAACATGGCCCTGGACAGGTCCGGGAAACAGATCAGGATCGGGGGGTCGGCGGACAGGTATTCACGCCTCATCAAGGTGGGTGTGTTGATATCCGTGCCCATCACTACATGGTATTTCGATACCCTGGCATTCACCGATATCGACCCAGTGGGTGCGATAACAGCGACGATACCCGAGCTGTTCCTCGACCCGATGGGTTGGTCAGGCAATCAGTTCTTCTGGTACAAAGCGGTATTCACGGTCGGTGTTTTGGCCCTATCCGTGAGCATCGACAGGGGCTGGTGCAGATATCTGTGCCCCATTGGTGCAATGTAT
>CBDVER010000506.1:0-1746 GCA_965373055.1 uncultured Thermoplasmata archaeon | reverse complement strand
GAATGTGGTGCGAGGGCTGTGATTTGAACACAGGAACCACTAAGGACTAGACCCTCAATCTAGCGCCGTTGACCAAGCTAAGCTACCCTCGCACTGATTGGTATTCCACTGGCGTATGTTTGGTACCCTTTGTTTGCGAGGGGGATAAGAGCCAGGTCAACGGGTACCGGTTTGCAGGATCTACCTGCAAACCCCGGAAAACCTCTGGTTTTCCATGGGTTGACCAAGCTAAGCTACCCTCGCACTGATTGGTGTTTTTTGCGTATGACATTCTCCAAAGAGATATCTCGGGAGGAGGTGAACGTTCAAGCTTTCTTCTCGTCCAGGCCGGAGATCTGGTCCCTGAACTCATCGTATTTTCCAGCGAGAAGTTTCAGTGAGTATTCCAGGGCATCCTTCGCTTTTACAGACCCATCGGTCTCGAATGAGAAGATGAACTTGTCATCCCTTCCCGCGACATCGAACTTCGGTTCCGGGTTTGCGTTATTTGCCTCCAGTGTCTGAACGCACCTGTGGCAGAGATCGGCGTTGTCCAGGTTCTCAACTATGAACTTCTCATCCTCTGCATCCCACACACCATATCTGTTATCTGGGTCCTTGTGGTTCATGCTGGAGAGAAAGAGTTTCGGGAAATATTTGTATCCGCAAACCGTCACCGACTGCCATTTCGCGTGATCCTTGCCCGTGCCCAGGATCGCTGTAGCGTAGACAAGCAGCGCCTGTTTCTCCTTCAACTTCACTATGGGTATCAACTCCTCCTTGACGCGGAGGGTCACATCCCCGAGAGGCTGAAGGTCGCCGGAAAACACCGTACATGGACCTTTCTTGTTCATGACATATATGATCGTACAATGGGGACAGCCCGAACCGCCACATTCACATTTATCCCTGAACGTGAAGTCCTTGAGGTTCGTTGGTATGGGGACAAGTGCCATTCTGTGGGCGATTATCTCATCGAACAGGGCTGAGCTGGAATCGTATTCGTTCCCCTCTTCATCCCGTATGGGGCCCATGTGGAACTCCACCTCATCTATGGCCATCTTGGGGACCTCTGATATCAGGGTCCTTCTGATCGCATTGACCACCCCCGGGGACGTTCCCTCGACCACGAAAGAACATCTCCGGTCCGTTAGCTCCTTCACCTTCAATATCATCTCAGACCCTCCGGCCTCTCTTACCGCCCTTGGGTTTTGTTCCATCATGTGGGACAGGGGTGACATCCTCTATCCTACCGATCCTCAGCCCCGCTCTCGAGAGCGATCTGATCACTCCCTGTGCGCCGGGTCCGGGGGATGTTGGTCCATTCCCCCCGGGGGCCCTGACCTTGATGTGTATGTTGGTTATCCCCTTCTCCTTGGCCCTGTCGGCGATCAGCTCACCCGCACGCATTGCTGCGTAAGGTGATGCCTCGTCCTTTGCGGCCTTGACGACCATCCCACCGGTGGCTTTGGCAATGGTCTCGGCTCCGGTGAGGTCGGTAAGCGTGATCAATATATTGTTGTATGATGCATATATGTGACAGACTCCCCATTTCTCTGACATTATTTCTCACCTTCCTCTTTTTTTGGAGCTTCTATCGTTATCTTCTGTTCCACCTGCGAAGGGATGATCTCCTCGGAAGGTGCTGTTCCCTTCGGCCTCATCGGATGCAGCTCCGATGAGTAGGGAGAGGCGGCCTCGTACTCGATGAACCCCTCCTCGAACCTGTTGACCAACAGGCCGGGTATGGTTACCCTCCTGTCCTTC
>CBDVER010000505.1:0-1750 GCA_965373055.1 uncultured Thermoplasmata archaeon | reverse complement strand
CATGGATATTGATCCGACATCGGACCAGCTCTCATGGACGATATCCACGAATGCTAGTTTTCTCAAAATGGAATCAAATGCAGGGCATATCTCCGGCATTCCTGGAAATGATGACATTGGCACCTACTGGGTATTGATCAACGTATCGGATGGGAACGGAGGATCTGATGAGTTAAACCTGACCTTAACCGTTCTCAATAGTAACGACGATCCCAGGATCCTCCCCTTCGATATTCCTGATATCTTCGAAGATGAGTATTTCTCAATTGATCTGGAGGCTGAGGACATCGATCCAACAGGAGATATCCTATCGTGGAGCATGGAAACCGAGGCATCTTTCATTATCCTCGATCCTGAGACCAGCACATTATCCGGTCTGCCCAGGAATGAGGACGTAGGGATCTGGGGTGTAACGGTCGAGGTCTACGATGGTAAAGGGGGATCTGATCTGACCTTCTTCTCATTGGATGTGAATAACATCAATGATGATCCCGTGATCACCACCAATTCCCTTCCGGACGGCCTGGAGGATGAGCACTATTCAATTACACTTCAGGGGTATGATCTTGACCCGACCATGGATGTACTTCTGTTTCAGATAATGGAGACAAATGGTGATTTTCTAAATATCGATCCAGTCGAAAATATACTCAGTGGCCTTCCGGAAAATGATGATGTGGGAACCTGGTGGGTTAATATCACCGTCTCGGATGGAAACGGAGGGTATGACTGGAGGAACCTTACGTTGAATATTCTGGCGGTCAACGATGCCCCATATCTGAACGTAACCGATCTGCTGATCACCATGGAGGAAGATTCCATGGGATATGCCCTGGACCTTGATGATATCTTCATCGACGAGGAAGGCGATCTGTTATCATTTGATCTCAGCGGATCGGACCATATCTTCGGTTCGGTCAACGGGAACACCTTGACACTCGTTCCGGAGAGAAACTGGTTCGGCTGGGAGCTGATCAATTTCACCGCAACCGACGGGGAATACTCGATAAGCATCATAGTCAATGTCACCGTAACCCCCGTGAACGACCCCCCCTTCGGGGCCCACATCTTCGCCGAGGAGACCTACGTCGAGGGCCAGGACCAGTTCGTATATCTGACGGTCTCGGACCCTGACCTTCCATTCGCAGATCAACTCACCTTCACCTGGAGCTCCAATGTGACGGGGGAGATCGGAGACGGGTACTCCATCAATCTCTCCCTTCCAGTGGGCCATTACAACATCACCGTGACCGTTACTGATATCGGTGGTCTGACCACAACGCACTGGGTGGAGATAGAGGTAATTCCTGACGATTCCGGAGAGACGAGTTCCGGTGGAAAAGATAAGCTGGACATGGAAAAGCTAATCGGCTTCTTCATAATCGGCTTCCTCATCGGACTGGTGTTCATCTTCATCCTCCTGAGGAGGAAGAAGAAGTTCGGATCTCTCACGGAGGATGAGGTAGATGAGAACCTGGATGAGCTGTTGGAAGAGATCCTTGAGGAGTGATCCTTATTATCTGTCAGATGATGAAAGGAGCTTTCCCACCCTCACCCTCCAGTAGATCCAGATGAAGTGGAAGACCACAAAGGTCGACAGGAGCACCCAGCCCATCAACGGCCTCCCCTGGGCCCCCTCGACCATCGACCAACCGATGCCAAGGCTTGCGGCAAAGGACCAGATGATCTTCAGGTTGAGCATGTTCCTGAACCCCTCAAGATGTGAGTTCCTGCCGATAAGCGATTCGAT
>CBDVER010000504.1:0-1752 GCA_965373055.1 uncultured Thermoplasmata archaeon | reverse complement strand
GTCCATGTCGGGCCTTCTATTGACCTCCTGGGTGGTTGGATCGGTCCCGTACTGCCCCGGGGTCATGTCCACCGCCCCGTTTATCAGCGTCGCTTTTACCAGTGAACCAAGTGGGTCGTCGATACCATGGGATCGATTGTAGTACTCCCTGACCAGGACCGCCGTCCCCGCGGTTATGGGGCCGGACATTGAGGTTCCCCCCATGTAGAGATAGTTGTTGTTAGAGTAGGTGCCCCATCCGGTCGTTGACGAGGCGGTTGACCTCGTGGATAGGATGTTGGTTCCCGGTGCAACGATATCCGGTTTCATCCTTCCGTCGTCCGTGGGGCCCCTTGATGAGAAAGCTGCCAACCCGTCCTCATCGTCCGAGACGGCATCGGATCTTATCGGGTTCTGGGGGAACTCGGAGGGCCAGAGGCTTCCCCAGCTCCACTGCAGTCCTCCGGAGGACCTTAGGTTCTCGGAGGCCCCCACCGTGATGATACTCTTTGCAGTTGCAGGAGGAGAGATCGAATCGTCGTCAACCTTTCCGTCCTGAGGTGAGTCGTCGATCCCGGAATTTCCAGCAGAGAAGAGGATCAGGAGCTCCGGATAGTAGAACATGGACCAGTCGGCGTCCCTTGAACTTACCGTGTAGACGCCGTATGAGCCGGCTGACCCCCAGCTGTTGGTGTGCACCCTTGCGCCGTTGTTGTACGCCTGCGTGAACAGCAGGCTGAGGTTCCCGGGGGTGGAGAGGCCTCCTCCGTCGGTCCCTATCCCCTGGAATACTATTGATGCGTTCGGGGCCATGCCCTGAATGCTTCCCCCTGATGAGGAGCCGTCTCCCGCAACGGACCCGGTGACGTGTGTCCCGTGTCCTATCCCGTCGTCTGCGGAGGATCCGGCCCAGTTGAATATCGTCAACCTGTTGTCGAAGTCCAGATGGACGTCGCCGTCCACATTGTGGTCGTCAACGCCCGTGTCTATTCCCGAATCACAGATCGCAACGGTCTGTCCCGTTCCGTCATATCCGAGCGTGGATCGTATGATGTCAACGTCTATGATGCCGTCGGCAACGTTGTTATTCAGGATAAGCGTGGGCCTCAACTCCACCCATTTCACCTCGTTTATCGAGATCAGGTCATGGAAAGATAGTATGGGCAGCCCTATCTCGTACCTGGTCATGGAGACCTGTTCCATCCAGGCGCCCAGCGGTAACAGCTCCATGGACACATCTGGATCGTATGAGAACGTATCGACCAGAACGGACCCATCTTCTTCAGACCTGAGCAGGTCGCCATTTACATTATCTAGCAAAGATGGGTGGAATTTCAGGCCTGGGTGGTATGGGGCCGTTCCAATGACCCCCTTCAGCTTCTGGATGTCCCTGATATCGGCATCGCGGAGGTCCACCACCATCGCGTGATCCGGGAAGTACTCGAGGGGCACGGCGCCCGTCCCCCTGATCCCCTCAAGGAACGAGGGATGGATAACGTCGTTGAACTGGACGATGTGGTATCTGGTCCTATCGGTTGAAATGTCATCGTAGGGGAGGGCCCCCAGATCTTCAATGGTGAGGTCCCTCCAGAGGGTCCTCAGGTAAGTTGGATCGGTAGAGAAGCTGCCAGGATCCTGATTATCAGCATCTCCAGTGGATATTGCAGCTCCTGTGATGGGCAGCAGGAGGACCATTGCCAGCAGGATCATCATCGCCCTCTTGATCGAATTTGAACTCTCCGGTCGTGTCATTAGGTTTAACTCCTGCTTGCT
>CBDVER010000503.1:0-1757 GCA_965373055.1 uncultured Thermoplasmata archaeon | reverse complement strand
CACTTCAATGAATATCACACCCTCACCGTATCTCTCTGCAGCGGTGGGGATGTCCCTGTAAAAAAGGGCATCGGTGGAGAACAGATCAAATTCATCGAGGAGCTCACCTGTGGAGGAATTGTAAAGTCTCACCATCTTTTCGCTGAGTTCTTCAGGTGAGAGGAACCGATCCGTGTTGTAAGCGCTCATTACGGAGATGCCAGAGATCCGGAGGATATCATGCTCCAGGTCAAATACCACGGCCGGGGGCGAGATCACGAGATCGTAGCTGATCGTGAATTCCCCGGATTCGGAGATGGCAACGATGCCGTCGGACATGAAAGCCAGTTCAAGAAAGTAATCATCACCTCCCGGAAGAAGCGATCTGACATCCAGGTCCCTTAGATACCATACATCCCCTGCGAATCTGATCAGGTGGGTGATATCCTCGGAGAACTCATCATCTCCATATCTCTTGAGACAGATGGAGGTGGGAAAGACCTCAGCATCCGAACAGCTTGGGGTGACCAGGATGTCCAGGATGTCGAGGGTATACTCAATGTTATCGTAGATCACCTCGGGTCCCGAGATCACCATCATATGCTCGATGTCTATCGGGCCAGAAAGCGAGAAGTTATTGCCGTAATCCCTCGTCATGACCTCTATCTTCAGGTAGTACCTCCCGTTCTTCAGAGAGGATACGTTGATCTCAAGGGGCCCCCACTCTCTGACGAACACTATGGGAACGGATATCCCTGTCTCGTGCAGGTCGGAGAACAGGACCTTGCATGTCGCCTCCATGACCTGGTTTTGGTCCAGCCACTTATCATTCTCGGAGGTCTGGTAGAATATGATATCGTCCACAAGGACCATCTGGGTCATGCCGCCCACGTATCTTATGGTGGGATCGGAGAGGGAGGGTGGGACATCGAGATCCACAGGGGAGGATGTGAAGGTTGCAAGGCCCGTGTATTCAACAGAAGCGGTCACAATGGCCCGGTATGTCCCAACGGCCAGCCTGCACATGTCGTGGTCTATTCGGAAGGTGCCGCTTTCCGCCACGTATTGAATGTCCCCCTTTTCATCGATGGTGACGAATTCGGTTCCATCGAATATCTGCAGCTGGTATCTCCCGAGCCCCAGCTCATTTTCGGTGACCGTGTGGTGAGGTTCATATGTGGACCGGATGACCAGCCCTTCGTATCTGAGAACCTTGTAATACTCGTCTATGGTGGCAGAACCCTCCTCGAAATAGAGCTCGTGCTGGATTACGATGGTAGGTCCGGAAAGCGATGTTATCCTGACATGTTTGATGGACATCAGCAGGTCGATACTGTAGATCCCTCCGGGAAGCGTTGATACGTTCATATCTTCCATTATCCAGCCTGCTCCGTCGTGGAACAGGTCGATGGAGACATTGGTCATTCCGCCCTGGTGATCCTTTACCTCCAGCCTCAGGAAATTTACCATCTCCGGCGTGACCTCGCCCTCAAGGTAGGCGGGAATGATCGTAGGGCCACTGGATGAAACGATCTGTTTCAGCCCCCCTGTATATGAGATATCGCCGAAGGAGCTCCCACCCTCGGTAAGGTGAACATCGTAGTTCCTGGAGAATTCGTGATCTCCGAAGGGAGAGAGGTATTCGTCATCCTTCACGCTCACCATGACCTCAAGGTCTGGGCCCATGTTATCAAGTCGCAGAGAGGCCGAGTATCTACATGTTGCCATCTTCCCCGAGGCCCGCTCCTGTCCATCGATGGATGTTGTGATCGAAGCGG
>CBDVER010000502.1:0-1758 GCA_965373055.1 uncultured Thermoplasmata archaeon | reverse complement strand
CCCGGTCGATATCAAATGGGGATGCCTCTGTCAAGATGGGATGTACACGTATCTGCCGGGCTGTTCGTCGTGGTCATATTGGCCCTTCCATTCATATTTGTCATGCTCTCTAACCCGTATCCAGACACATTGATCAGCATAGCCGGTTTCTTCCTGCCGGCCCTCATCCTTGGAAGCCTTGCGCTGATCGTCGGGTCCGTCCTTCCGGACATCGACGGAAAAGGGAACATCCGCTGGATAATAGGCCCGGTCCTCGGGGGTATGGCAACGCTGCCGCCGCTGATCTCCATGACCCTCTCCGAAGGGGTGGCCTCCGGCCTCTCCTTCCTGATCGCAGATGGCGCCCTGATCTTCCTGTTCATGACGGCCGCGGGATACTCCCTTCTTCTGCTTCCGCTAAAACACAGGGGTTTCTTCCACCGTCCGATCGTGGGGATCACCTTCGGGCTGATCTGGTGTGTCTATCTGCTGACCTGCGCCTCCCTCACATCCGGCCTGAGCATCCTGGGGGGGACCATGGGTTCGGTCGGGTATCTATGGCACCTGGCCCTGGACGGAAGCCTGTTCTAGAACAATCGCTGATACCGTCTCGACGGCCACCGTCTCCACGTTCTCCTCCACCACGACCCCATGGTAGGGGTCGATGATCGGGCCAACTTCCACCACAGCGGCGGGCTGTTCTCCGAAAGCTCCAGGTTGTTCTCCGGGAACTCCCTCCGTCGATCTCATTCTGTAAACGATCGCCAGGAGGCCTGCTGCGAAGACCAGCAGCAGAACTATCAGGGATATCACCAGAACGGCCGAAGGCGCCTCCGATCCCGTACCGGCCGAGGATAGGTCGGACCCCTCCCGGACATCGACATCGTATGAGGAAGACCAGAGAAGGTTCCCACCACCATCCCTGACATCCACCATGACCACATACATCCCCGGAGGTCCGGTCACCTTCATGATCCTCGAATATGTCCCATCGCCTGCTACCCGGTCCCCATCCTGCCCATCGTCCAGGAGCATGATGTTCTCCTCCTCGAACATGCCCATCCCCGTCAGCTCCACCGTGTAATAGGTCCCAAAAGGTGAGATATCGACATCTATCTTCAGCTCGCCTCCCCGGGAAGGCCTGAAGGTTGAGAACCTGCAGTCCACGTCGATCTGACTTTCCAGGTCCAGAGAGAGGATGATCTCATCGTGTCCGCCGAAGCTGTCGGCGGCCCGAACGGGAATGGAATACGTTCCCGAGGGGGTGCCGATCGGGGGAATGAACGAGTTGGAATACACGAGGTCCCCCCCGAACTCATCGACGCCGGTTCCGTCATCAACGAGGTCGAAGGATACCTCTCCACCGATCGAGGAGAGGTCCGCCGTGACGTGGATGACCTCATCCGGCAGGTCCAGGTCCTGGACCTCGACGTAGATCATGAGTTGGGTGATGCCGTCCACAGGAAGGACGGAGGGTTCGATAAGGGAATCCACTATCTCGGGGGAGCGGTTCGGATTCTCCACCTCTATGCTCCTCTCATCTATCTCCGAATACCTCTCCCCGTCATGGGACCTCGCCTGCAGGGAATGGATCCCGTTGGCGATCCTGGTGGTGTCCAGCCGGAACGTCCAGGACTCCCTTCCATCCGCCATCGACCACTCCCCTGTCGTCTCAACGCCACCGTGTGGACCAACGGTCCGGACCTCGACGTATTCGATGCCGGCATCGTCGGAGGCTCCACCGTTTATGGTGACGATGCCCTCAAGCCGGGTCCCGTT
>CBDVER010000501.1:0-1764 GCA_965373055.1 uncultured Thermoplasmata archaeon | reverse complement strand
AGCTGCCCATGACCGCAAGGATATCGATGTCACCATCATTATCCATATCGTCCCCCCACAGCCCCCTGCAGTAGCTCGCGCCAGGTGCAATGTTATATCCCTGCCAGGTGTCGGTCCTCGGATCCGAAGGTGATCTGTACCAGGCTATCAGACCATCCCTCCATCCGTACCTGCTGATGGCGAAATCACATCTACCGTCACCATCGATGTCTCCCGCCCAGAAACCATATGCCGAAGCATAACCATAGCTGAAGCGGTTCAGAGCAAGATACTGATGCCAATCATCTATGATGTTGCCCGGGTTCTCGAACCAGAACACCGTGCCACCAGAGCCATAAGCAATGGCATCCTGATCACCGTCGCCATCCACATCACCCCAGAATACCTTGGAAGGGTTCCCCATTGACCCTATCCTTTTCAGATCTCCAACGCCGTTGAACGGGGTTCCGTCGTTGATCCAGATGCCCACAAAACCAGAGGAGCTACCCACAAATACCAGGTCCAGATCCCCATCATCATCAATATCATAAGGGTCCGTGGCCCTGATATCCTTGATCCCACCGTCGGTTATCCAGAATTTCTCGTACGTTGAACTGGAATCGTTCTTGCAGATCAGAAGGGCCAATTGTGAGGCTGAATATCCAGACACGATGATATCCACATCACCGTCCTTATCATAATCATACGGGGCGAAGCATTGAGGTTGTATTATGTCGTTCGCGAGCTGCTTCTTGTTCCAGGATGTCATTGAATTCTGGGTGTATAGTTTGACGCTGAATACACTGGAACCTCCAGATGCTATGATATCCATCTTGGTATCGTTATTGGCCTTGACTGCGATAATGGATCTGGGGCTTGGCATATTGATATCGATGGTCCTTCTTGTGAATGTGGAGCCGTTGTTGAAATTCTGGTAGGAGTAAAGATTGCTATCACTGTACGAGCCCAGAAGGATGTCGATATCGTTGTCGGAGTCAAGATCCGAGGTCTCGATGGTATACGGCATGTTCACACCACTATCCTTCCTGACCCTGGACCAGGTCCCGGACGTCGTCTTCGGATTCGTGAATATATAGAGCCCTTTGTAATTGTTGTAATAGGTATATGTCGAGGATATGCCGACCGCCACATCGATATAGCCGTCGTTGTTGAAATCACCCACATCCATGGCGTTGTACACGTATTGATAGTAATTATACGGTGATGATCCAATGGTCCTGGCACTCCAGCCGTAGGTCGTATTCGGATTGGTAGGGGCCTGAAACCAGTAGACCCACTTGCTGTAATAGTAATGATAATAATACCACGGAGCCACCACAACATCCGGATTTCCATCGTTGTTGATATCTGCGATCCTGACCCGTCCAGCATACCCAAACGAGGAATAGAAGGTATATCTTGTCCAGGATGTCCCCCCGTTGTTCCTGAAATACGTGATATATCCGGTTCTGTAGTTGTAGTAATTTGAGGTTACCAGATCCAGGTCCCCGTCGCCATCCATATCCGCGATATCAAGGCCGTAACAATTACGGACATACGTACCCGTATAGATCACATGAACGGTCCAGTTCACGCTCTTCTCTCCATCCGGATTCTCCATCCAGATGATACGGCTGTTCCTGGTATCGGATATTACGATATCCTCCCATCCGTCACCGTCGATGTCGCCATATTCCATGGCAAACCCCGTGAAATCCAGTCCGGCCGGGTCCTCCTCGATCTGATAATCAACCAAATTGGCAGGGTTGTATCTCCCCCTCAATC
>CBDVER010000500.1:0-1765 GCA_965373055.1 uncultured Thermoplasmata archaeon | reverse complement strand
CCGGGAGACCCCGGGACGGTCATACGATCCGGCGATCTGATCGCCATAGATACTATTGGAAAGAAGGCCAAGGATGTCTGGAAGATATTCTCAAGGAGCGGAAAGGAGGACCTTGGTGGACATCTGCTCTTCCCACTTTTCAAGGACCGCTCCCTGGAGGCTATCAAGGAGGCAGAGCTTCTCGCGCTCAGGTTGGGCTCGGAGATCGCTTTCATCGTACAACCGGGGAGGGAAGAACTACATACAACGGCTTTGGGGTTCATTTCCACGAAGATCCCCACAAGCTCTATCACATCCGGGGAGAAAGGTAAGATGGTCAACTTCCTCGAGGGCCGGCCTAAACAGAATATCATACAGAGAAAAAGAAAAAAATTGATCCTGGAGGAGATACTCCACGACCATCTTCGCGAGGAGTCGCACCATATCGACATACTGGTTGTCCCTGGACCGAAGGGGAGGAGATTCTATTCCCCGTTCTTCTCGAACAACCTGGACCGATTGATCCAACGGTCCCCCATGCCCGTGCTGGTGAGCAGATCGTACAAGCCCTACAGAAAGATACTGGTCTACCTGCACAAGCACATGACCCTTGAGATCCCCTATGCAATCCAACTGAGCAGGGCCATGGGTTCAGATATAACAGCGATGTACACCACACCAAACAGGAAGAAAGCGGATTACATGAAGCATTTTTCCGGGGTCTACAAGGTCACTGTGGACATGAGGAGGATAGAGGGAAATCCCACCTTTGAGCTGATCAAGGAGGCAAAGGAGAACCACTACGACCTGATCATTATCAGAAAGAACCTGAGGGAACTTCAGTATTCACAGGTGAGGAGGTTGATACACCTATGGAATGGATCCATTCTCATGGTGCCCTGAGGGGGGTGTCCCCCTGAACACCTTGATACTGCTGGGCATAGTCGCCCTCCTCGCATTCATCGCTCCGTTCTTCGCCAAGAAGCTGAAGCTTCCCATCGTGGTAGGGGAGATCCTCTTCGGCGTCATCGTGGGGATAGCCATCAAGGCCCTCTCCTATGCGGATGTCAACATAGACCTTAGCGACAATACCGTGGACGTTCTCTCCACCCTTGGGTTCATCATGCTGATGTTCATGATCGGCCTGGAGAACGATTTCGGGGACCTCAAGACCCTCAGGAGAAGCGAGAAGATCGGGACGGGGCTGGTTATAATCTCCTCGTTCCTCATCTCCCTTCTGGCCGTCTTCATCATGGGGCTGCCCATGATCGTCGGCCTGATCCTTGGCGGGGTCTCGGTTGCGGTCGTGGTTCCGGTCCTCAAGGAGATGGGGCTGCGGAATACACGCTTCGGTTTCCGCATCATGCTTCTTGCACAGATAGCCGATGTCGTGGCCATAATACTTATATCGCTCGTTGCGGCCTCCATCGCAGGCTGGGTCGCCCTGATCTACATGATCATCATCCCCATCTTCTTCCTGATGGCCTTCTGGGTGATGGACAGCCTAATATGGCACAGGCCAAGGTTCATGTCCAAGATCTTCAACCCCACCGATGATTCGGAGATGGGCGTTCGGGCCGCCCTGGCGATCATGCTGATATTCTACGGTCTGGCAACGTTCATAGGCCTGGAGGCGATCCTGGGCGCCTTCCTCTGCGGGATCCTCTTCTCGGCGATATTCAAGGAGAGGGAGGTGATAATCAAGAGGCTTATGCCCATAGGATTTGGATTTCTGATCCCTATCTTCTTCATAACACAGGGGCTGGAGGTGAACATTATGGAGATA
>CBDVER010000499.1:0-1777 GCA_965373055.1 uncultured Thermoplasmata archaeon | reverse complement strand
ATCGAAATGTATGTTCCCCATTTTTAAAACAGAGGAACCGTAAACCTCGTATCCGAAGTATTCGATATAATCGGCATATATGCCGTATACTTCTGATGTCACATTGTTCTCACTCACCGATATGTCATCCATGGTGAACAGGCTATTTCCGTAGTTGTACGATCCGAAATACTCGATGTAATCGATATATATCGATTCGCCGGTTGAATCTATGAGGTTTTCCTCGACGATAATGCTCTCAAAGGATACGGCGGAATCCCCGTAGAGATAACATCCGAAATACTCAACGTAAACATATATACCACGATCAACGGATTCGATGGTGTTGCCAGAGATGTCAATGGATCCCAGTGTCACACTTGAGCTGTCATAGAGATAATTCCCGAACCCATCCATGCCGGCGACATATATCCCGTCGTCGTCGGAATCTACCTCATTCCCCCTGAGCTCGATATCACCCATTGAAAAGCTTGAGGAATCGTACAGATAACATCCGACATCGTAGAGAGAATTATAATCGATCGCCTCATCGCTTGAGGTGATCAGGTTGTCGTTGCAGGTCAACTTTCCGATGGTCACCTCCGTCGTCCCACTGTTCTCGTAGCCGAGGTTATAAAAGCCGCCCAGGTAAAAACCATTGGCCGATGTGGACTCCAGGTCATTGTCATCCACGTGGATATCACCCATGGTGAACGAGGAAGATCCGGACATATATTCCCCTATATACCTCATCCGGCCGATCTCTACGGAATTATCGCCTGAAAGGATCTCATTCCCCTCGACCATGATACTTCCGATGTGGATCGAACTGCTTCCAGACATGTAATTGCCCCAGTATTCGAAGTATTCCAATAAGATACCCTCCGTGGATGATTCGATATCGTTTCTGAGGAATTGTATATCTCCAATGGTGAGGGAGGCGGACCCGCCCATCTCGTAGCCGAGGTAGGAAAATTGATACACACGGATACCTCTTTCTGCCGACACGATCGTATTATCATTGAACAGGAAACTACCGAAAACAGCGGTGGAATCTCCCTCGTTGTAGCATCCATTTTCTTGAAGCCTATCACAGTATATACCCGTGTTACCTGTTGTGGTTATATCGTTCCAGCACACCTCCAGGTCTCCGAATGTGAAGGTGGAACTGCCGTACATATCCCTCCCGACGTATCTGAATTGGTATAATTCAATGCCGATGTTCCCGGTGATCTCGTTCTTCAATATGCCGATGCTGTCCATCCTCACCTTGGAATCATCGTAGAGATAATTTCCTATCTCATATGCATCGAAATATATCCCCTGGTCCGCTGATGTGATGGCATTTCCGTAGATCGAGAACTTTCCCACATGGATCGAGGAGGTGCCGCTCATATCTTCTCCGATGTCATGTAGATAGACGTATATTCCATCGTCGATGGAATCTATGATGTTTCCGCTGACATTGAATACACCTGTAGTTAGTGATGAATTATCATAGAAATCCTCCAGATCCCTGGCCTCAGGCCGAATACCACGGCCCTGCTGGTCCATCAGGACGTTATCCCTGATATATGTGTTACCGTAGGTTCCCACGCTCTCCCCGTACCAGTGATCTGCCTGGAACGCCCTTACCGTCATCCCGTAGGTTTTCTGGTTCACGAGAAGGTTGTCCATCACCTTCACATCACCGGTTGAAACCTGGGTGCTGTAGATATCCTCGATCTTCCCACGGAACCTTATTCCATAACTTCCCCCACATATCATATTACCTATGATCTCGATATCACCCACATCA
>CBDVER010000498.1:0-1789 GCA_965373055.1 uncultured Thermoplasmata archaeon | reverse complement strand
CAACCTCTTTGAGCTTCTCGGAGAACTCCCTCAGGGCCTGTATGATGCCGGTGAAGGTCTTTGCGACGTCGGTGAAGTTGGCTATGCCGCCTCCGATGAGGAGCACTTTTCCCTTTCCGCTCTTGTGCTTGTCCTTTGTCATGAGGGAGAGCACCGTCTTGGCGTAGAGGTATGTCTCCTCAGTAGAAGGATTTCCTGAGTATTCGCCGTAGTTGGCCAGCTCATCCCCGAAGCCGTAATCCACGATGGTATCGGCGTACACGACGGATGCGCCGCCGCCAGCGACCATCGTCCACACCCTTCCCTCGGGGTTGAGTATGGTCAGTTTCAGGGAGGCCCCTGTCTTCTCATCCAGGGATTTGATGAACGCCTCCTCGTGCATGGGCTCCTTTCCGAACGGTTCGGGGAATCCGTCCATGTCCCACACGCCCACGTTCTGGAACATGGCCGTGTCGTCCATCTTTGCCACCATGTCGAGCACCTTTATCTTCCCATCGACGATGGTGAAGGGGTTGATCTCCAGGTAGGTCAGGTCGTGATTGGCGAAGAAGGTGTACATTCCCTTCAGGAATGGGCCCACGATCTTCCTCTCCTGCTCGGGAAGATCTCCCATCAGGGGCACGGGATCGAACTCCTTATCCTCAAGGGGCACCATCTTGACCTCCTTGACGGTCTCCCAGACCTCCTCGATGTTCACCCCACCCTTGGTCGAGAAGAATATATTGTCCCCATCCTGTTCCATGTTCATGGCGATGTAGTACTCCACGTCGTGGGGGACGAAGGGCTCGATGAGGAAATGCGTCAGCCTGCCCTCGACCTTGCCCACCTTCGCCTTCCTGTTCATCCTCTCCTTGATGAACTTGACGGCCTCGCTGTAGGAGCTGTCAAGCAGGACGAGTCCGGATTTCCCCCTCTTTCCGAAGAGCTGGTCCGGTTTAACGACCAGCCTCATGTTCTCAAGCCATGGGTTCTCCTCGGGCAGCTTGCCGAGGTCGGTATCCGGGTCGACCAGGATCGGCATGACCTCGAACTTGACCTTGTCTCCGCTGTACCCTGGAACCATCCCGTAAAATACCCTTTTTGCATCGTATTCTCGAATACCCCTGCGGGCCATAATACCACCGGGGGGTACAGGTTTTTTTTATCATATAAATCGTTAGGGTCGAATTCGTAAATATGAAAATGATGTTGTTTGGAAATGCTCTATATTTCGATAATATGGCTGAAATGTCAACAATATGGAAAGATTGAGGGGTTAAACCCCCACGAACTCAAAGCGTGATATATCTGCCGATCATATGCATTATCCCGTATTATCGGGGTATCTCCCGGCCTTGATCATTTCCACTGTCGGGACGAGAGGTCCGGGCGGCCTCTTCTCTCCTCTCCGGCAGGGGACCTTGCGGAGAACCTTCCGGTGGGCCTCTCCTGCCGGGATGGCTCCTCGCGGGCGTTCCTGTTACGGTAGGACCTGGGTGGGATCCCCTTATCTGCCTTCGGCTCATCCTCCTCCTCCTTGAGGAAGCCCGCCCTGCCGCAGAACCAATGGTGGGTCAGCGGGATGATCGATACGGTGAAGTTGAAGTAGAGGTCGAGGTGATGGTACCAGTGTTTCTCCCCGAAGAAACCCATGTCGGATGGGAGATCTGTGCCGAATAACCTGTTTGGCAGCAGCTCCGGCTGTGCGATGATAAGATGGAAGGCGAAATAGGAGAGGATCACCAGTGGTATCAGATACATGACCCTCTTCACGATCCTGTGGAACGGGTCCTCGACGTCGTTGAAATTG
>CBDVER010000497.1:0-1801 GCA_965373055.1 uncultured Thermoplasmata archaeon | reverse complement strand
CACCATCATCAAGGACGCAGAGGAGACCAGGGAGGAGAACGAACACCTCAGGATCAGGCTTGCAGAGTTGGAATCTCAGATCAGGGAACCCCCGACAAAGAAGATTAAAGGTAAGAAGGTAAAGACCGTCATAATATGGGAAAAGGAGGGAAACCAGGACGATCTGAGGAGGGCCCTGGGAGATCTGATCAAGGAGGTCACGGGGCTCAAGAAGACCCTTGAGGAGAGGGCCGCGAAGGAGGAGAGGTCCGGCGTTTCCGGTATTGACCCCTCGGTGATGAGCCTCCTCAAGAAGGTGGAGGAGGATAGATGGGACTCCCTGAACAGGTTGAAGGAGCTGGAGGTCCAGCTTCGCTCCGGCTTGAAGAGAATCAAGGAAGAGGGAAAAAAGGAAGGTGGGCCCACGAAGATCGTGCCAGCGGACCCACCTCGACACAAAGAGAAGGTATCGGAACCCAAGAAGATGATCAAGGATCAGAAAAAACTCCTCCCCGAAGCCAGGACAAAGAAGATCAAGAAGCCGAAGGCAAGGGTGGTCAAGAAAGGGGTGGTTGGAGTTATCGTCCACCCCGGGATCGGCGTGGTCGAGGCCAGGACAGTTGCGAAGAAGACCATCAAGAGGTCGATACTGAGAGGGCCACGTGAGCGTGTCGAGGAGATAATCCCCCTCTACCTGCCTATCCTGAGGTACCTCGTTTCCTACAAGGGAAAAGTGTTCAGGGGTATAAAGGAGGGGGACATCTTCATCGACGGCATCCTGGGTGAGGTGATAGAATCTGCGAAGGGTGGAATGGAGAGGAGCAACGGCATGCCTACCCTTTTGACAATGACCGACCTTGAGAGGAGGATATTCATGTCTGTCAAGGGTGGAAAGAGGGAGGATACCACCATAGCAAAGAGGGCGAACCTCAAGTTGAGCCACGTGCGCAGGTGTCTGACATCACTGTCCAAGAAGGGCATTGTCAGAAAAGAGACAACGGAGGGGAATATCAACTTCTATTCCCTGGCCCCTGAGATCTACATCCCGGCCAGACCCTGGGCGCATGATACCCACATCCACCCGACCAGGTCCGAAGGTATAGAGGACCCACTCGTGGACCCGACATTATCAGATAAGGACGGTATCCGGATGATAGGCCTGCTGGGGAATGTGGAGGTCATCCAGTCGGATATCGTCCACTATCCGTACTTCGGCGTCAAGATCGTGGGCGAGGGAAGGGAGAGATGGATAGGGGTGGATGCCGTGTCCGGGAAGATCGATCAGGGCATGGCGTCCGAGATGAAGAGGGTGGTAAAGGCCGCCCTCTCCAAGAGGGATTGACCATTGGGGATGTGGGACAATAATAATATACGCTCTCCAATCACGGTATTTCTTTGAAGCATAGGTCTTTGCTGAGTTCCCAAAAGGTGTAATTGT
Organism: uncultured Thermoplasmata archaeon; assembly: GCA_965373055.1. GTDB lineage: Archaea > Thermoplasmatota > Penumbrarchaeia > Penumbrarchaeales > Penumbrarchaeaceae > JAGLEG01. Next base: position 384 of record CBDVER010000497.1, on the reverse strand, counting down.
TTTTTTATTCGAGAATAATCGTTTCAATGTTTTCGATCCAGGGTCTGCTATGTGACCTCTTTTCCACCTACCCCGTGTCCATTATCAGGGATAATCTTATGATATCATCTGAGTAATGGCCAAGTTCGTAGGGGATGATCTCAACCCCTTCAGTCAGAACCGGAGATGAGCCCTCCAGACCTTTTTAATACCATTTCAGTTCCAGTGACAATCAAGTGACCGATAAAAATTATAATTTATCCCCAATGAGTTATATAATCCAAATCTCAATTTGAATTCCCCTGAAAAGGAGGAGATGAAAAAAATGAAAAATGGAAACAGAATGAAACCAATAATATTTGGATTTGCAATTATTGCAGCTTCCTTTGTTTTTATTGGCTTCAT
>CBDVER010000496.1:0-1812 GCA_965373055.1 uncultured Thermoplasmata archaeon | reverse complement strand
TATCCGGATTCTACAAGGATATGTCCGGAGAACACGCATATTATGTTTCGGTGTCTCTTTATGCACTTCTCCCAGATCTCCTCCCCGGTGTTCGCTCCCGCCGGGTCGTTCTCCACACCGTAACTGCCCCCCAACCATGGGTTTCTTGCATTGCCTGCGAGGTAGTTGTGCGTGACCACCACGACCAATCTTCCAGGATGGTCAGAGATGATCTGGTTCGCCCAGCCGAGGACCGCGTCCCTTGGGGCGAACTCCAGAGAAACGATCATCCAATCCAGGCCGGCCTCCGAGAAGAGGTGGTATGTGTTCTCCAGTTTTCCATTCTCGTAGGCTCCTCCGAATGTGGACCAGTTCTCGTATTGTGGTGAGGGGAAGAAATCGTTGAGATAGGTATCCCTGTTGGCTGCGTTGCCGTTGGGCCCAAGATCGTGGTTCCCGGGTAACAGGGTGTAGGGGACGTATCCGTCGAGCACCCTCATGCTGTTGTTGGAGTTGTTCCACTGTTCGAAATTGTTGTTGTTGGTGATGTCCCCTTCGTGGAGAACGTATTGGATGTTGTATTCGTAGCGGTGGTCCCGTATCCATTCGGTCTGATTGGTGTAGATATGGGGGTAGCTTAAGGAATATCTCTGGGTGTCGGGCAGGAGGACAATGGAGAACGAATCGTTCTCACCTTCGGATGATCTCGATGGGATCGACAGATCATCCTGAAGAAAACCCTTTTCCTCCCCCTTGGACCCGATATCATCCCCTCCTATCCCTGGGACCGATAGGGACCCTACAAGCATCAGAGCGGATATCACAAGGGCGATGGTTCCTTTTCTCAAATTTCGTCCCCCGGAGTTAATTATCCTGCTTCCATATAAATAACTTGTGAGAACGCTATTGATCCGGATGTTTCGCCTTCTCTATAGTATGAAGGAATATTCCCAATGCGAAGGACCCGAATCCGATGTACTTGAACCTCTCAAGATAGGTGAGGTCACTGGTGATAGCTCCCGGGTCGAACAATTGGAAGGAATTCGCACTGATGGATGATCCAAACCAGAAGGAGATGGTGATCAAGCCAGTGGAGAATAATATGGCGGGGAGCGGTGTGAACCTCATCCTCTTAACGATGAGAAGGGAGATGATCGCTGAGATCAGGCAAAGGGCGAATACAAGAAATGTCTCGTAGGGTTCTGCCATCTTCATCCCTCATTCGGTGTAGTTCTCAAACTCTGGAAGCTTTCACGAGGCAGCCAGAACAACCTGGCCATATCCTTAAAGGATTCCGGTTTAATCAAGATTTCCTTTATCAGTTTATTTTGAATCGTCGTTCTTCGAACCCGGCTCCGTTTTATCTGAACATGTAATGTTTCCCGGGGTACCTCGATCATATATTGAAAAGAGGGTAATAGAGGTCGGCGCCGCATTTGGGGCACAGCCCGCCCTTCGCCTCGTGATCCGAGCTGTGGCAGGCGGGGCATATCCATTCCTTGCACCCTCTGCATTTGATGGGAGGGTCGAAGCTCTTTGACATCATCCCCTGGTTGATGTGCCTGTCGCACAGGATACATGTGTAATGCGTGCCGTCCAGAAGCGACATGGACATCCATTCGGCTCAGAGGATTTAAACCTTGCCGGAAACAAATGTGCTCTCCGGATACGAGGAGGAAAGAGTGAAAAGGTAGGAGAGCGTTGCTCACAATGGCGGTAGTAGGAAATGATTTTCCGGAAATCGCGCTAAAAGGAAGAGATCTAACACGAAGAGGCAAATCTTAACCTCGATCTTACCGAGAAGCTGTTCAGTCCTCATTCCATATCACCTCG
>CBDVER010000495.1:0-1813 GCA_965373055.1 uncultured Thermoplasmata archaeon | reverse complement strand
AGTGTGAGCACATACATCGAGACGCCTCTCTTCGATACGGTGGCCCTCAGGGTTAATTACAACGCCCCCTCCGGCTCCATCTACTTCGTATCGAACGATACCTATCCCGAATCATCATGGTGGATGTTCACATTCCCGCTTCCTAGCGATGCAGAGCTCGGAAGCTACTCTTTGAATATCACCGCATTTGGATACATGAGAGGGGCGCTCCTCTGGTGGGCGCAGGACACATTCGGTTTCACCGTCTCCGGGGATAACATCCACGATGAGCTGGAGGACCTGAACGGATCCATATCGAATATGGTCGACTGGACGTTGGAATTCGATTATCAGAACATGACATTGAACCAGATCCTGGATCGTGTCAAGAACCTTCAGAACGATGTTGGACATATCAACCTCACATCGACCTTCTACTTCAAGAGCATCCTGATGATGCTAAATAGCGTTGAGTATAACCTGACCCAGAGGATCGATCTTGTGAATAACGAACTATCCCTCAAACTCGATCTCATTAACTCATCCCTGCAGTCAACGATATCCATTGCTCTGGATTCGATCTACTCGGAATTGGATGTTGTTAGGGGGTGGCTGGAAACGATAGACGCCAATGTCACCGGCCTTGATGACGATCTTGCATTACTGGACATCAGGTTATCGGATAGACTGGACCTTCTGGAACAGACTATGAGAACGGATATCACGGCCCTTCAGGAATATGTACAGCTCAGGTCCGATCAGATGGAGCTGTACCTCCAGGTGGCCAACGCTTCCATCCACTTCCACCTGGATGAGATAGGGGCTGAGATGGATTCTCTCAGGGGCGATCTGTTGAATGAGCTCATGGGTCTCTCCTCCTATCTCGTGGAAATGAGAGCGGAGAACGGGGAAGGCATCGAAGATGTGTTGAATGCCCTTGAGCTTTTGGACCAGTTGATGGAGAGCCTGAACGAGGCAACGATCGCAGAGATAGGTAAAGCACTGAGCGAATTGAGCACCCTGCTGGACCAGATGAACATGACGGAGGCCGAGAGGTTCTCCCTGCTCCTTTCCGATCTGAAAGGGGACCTCAACGAGATGAACGGATCGATATCGGAACACCTCGGGCAGGTGGACCTCTCACTTGCAGCCCTATCAAAATTGGATGAGATCATAACTGACATCGAAGTTGTCGACAGTGAGCTGGCCTCCAGCAACAAGGACCTGTCGGATAACGACAAGACCACGCGGGTCCAGCTCATACTGGTCATCCTGCTGAACCTGATCGCCATTGGGTTTCTGGTGTTCAGCACGTTTGTATTGAAGCCGAAGATGAAACAGCAAGGCGACAATGCGCCGGGAGTATGAAAATTACCCTGATGTCAAATCGTTATGTTTTTCATTGCTCCGATATTGGACCGGCATCAGGCAATTCCAAGGGCTCCAAAATGGCAACCTTAAAATAACATTATTATAATAATGATTATTATGATAATGATAAATCGGGAAGATGAGCTCAATATACTCGGTGAGGTATACTATTCTTCCAGGGCGGAATTGGTCCTCATATACGGCCGGAGGCGGGTGGGGAAGAGCAGACTTCTGGTGGAATCCATAAAGAACCGTAAGGATGCATTATACCTTCTGGCGGATATGTCGGATAATATCCTGGAGAACCTTGCCAGACAGGTGCCTGATAGGTTCGTCAGATTCGGGGATTGGGAGGACTTCTTCGACTTCATACTGAAATGCGATCAGAAGATCATCATCATTGATGAGTTCCAGTAGCTTTACAATATAGATCACGCCTGGCCGTCAATCCTTCAGAGGTGGG
>CBDVER010000494.1:0-1820 GCA_965373055.1 uncultured Thermoplasmata archaeon | reverse complement strand
CGAAGTCCTTTGCTTCCAACCGGTACGCGATCGGTTTTCCGTTCACCTTGTTCGTCCCGTCTATGTCGAACGTATCGATGTCGGGGCAGTCGTACAGGACGAAACCACCACCGTTCCAAAGCTCATTCCCCTTGATAGTGACCCTGGTGATGTATTTATATTCATTAGAGTACGTGATGTACATCCCTCTTTCGTGCCAGGGGCTCACGTTGTAGTAGTATACCGTGTTGTTCAGGATGTAGATCCTGTCAAGCCCGACAATACGGATTGCCCCGTCCTTTGTGGTGTTGTGCAGCGTATTGTGGGCTATGACGACACGTACCCCAGAGCATTCGATCGACCCATTATTGATCGTGTTGTTCGAGAGTTCGGACCTGAACGCATATTCGAAGTCGACCATTGTATTGTTCAGGAGGGGATTACCCATTATATCGGTGTCACTGACATCGTCAAAAACGAGGTGGTTCTGAATGGATGAACCGATGGTGTTCCCCGTCATCGTCATGTTATCGACGACACTCGCGAAGAGGCCGAAGAACGAGGTAGGCAACGTCCGGTTGACCATCCTGACGTAGCTGCAGTTCACCAGAATGTACTGGGGGCTCGATCCGTTCAGTTCGATATTGGATTGGTTGGCGATGTATTCGATTGATTGTGAATCGATGGTGTTGGTAGAATCGATGATGTGTCCGTCCCACGAATGGGAGGAGCCGTCGGTCCACATCCTTACATTGATACCACTTCGCGTGAGGCTGTTGTTCCGACAGTCCAGGTCAGTGACCTTATAGCAATAGATCCCTGACTTCAATCCATTCCCTTGCCCCCTCGGCACGATCGTGTTATTGAGAACCTTTGGCCCGTGCGCCTCTAAAATCCGTATCCCGGAAAAGCAATTGATGATCGTGTTGTCCGCTATCACCAACCCTGTGGAGCTGGCTCCCCACATGTGGTGATCGATTCCGTCCGAGAAGTTCCTGATGCTGTTGCCGGTAACGTTGCAGGTGGGGATATAGTAAAGGTAGATCCCCGACCCACTTTTGATATTTGAGACCAGTTCGTTGTTGTGGATATCTGCGGCCTCGCCGTTCCATAGTTCAATGGCATCAGAGTGGTTCCCAAGGAACTTGTTCCTCTCGATCCAGCTCCTGGAATCCCATCCATAGACACCGTATTCGTTGCTCCAGAACGTGTTGTTCCTCAACGTCACGTTGGCGTCCCGGAAGTACACACCGTATCGGATCTGGGTCCCGAACCAGTTGTCTTGGATGATGCATGTCGCGTTCTTGATATAGATGCCGTAGGTCATGTTGTAGGGTGATGCGGAGCTGTGGTTCCCGTCGAAATGATTGCCCTTGATCACCATGTGGTAGCTTACATCGGTGATGTAGAACCCGGAAGAGAACCTGGCACCAGTGGTGTTGTACCCTTCCATCACATAGGGATCGGACTCCGTTCCGTTACCAGCCCATCCCTCGGCTGCCGCCTCTACAAGGAAAGCAGCGTCCCCATGTATCTGGAAAGGTGGACTGCCTGCCAAGGGTTGGTCCTGGACGTTGGCCTCTACTGCATTCACATCATCGGATGATGCCGGAACGATATCGATAAAGGGTCCCATGGCAATTGATACCATCAAGAGAAGTGAAATGGAGAAGCCAATGAGATCCTGTCGAGAATCGCTTTTACCCATTCCGAGCCACCATCCAAACCCTATCCCAATATTACCCGCCTCGATAATAACAGTTCCGATGTCGCTCCAACCGACTGGCTATAGCGTCAAGAAACCGTTGGATGTAATGCATATCGGGACATAATTACCTGCT
>CBDVER010000493.1:0-1821 GCA_965373055.1 uncultured Thermoplasmata archaeon | reverse complement strand
ATATGATATCACATATTCATCGGAGATATTCACCCTACAGGATAACATCTCCCTGCTGGATGCCACAACGATTAGGAACCACTCTGGAAGAGATCTGGACCTGTACCTTGTGACCAATGGAACTCAGAATGACCTGTACGGTCATGACATGGGAAACAGATCGTTGCTGTTCCAGACCGAGGAGGATCTGACCTTCTCGTTCGGATCGGAAACACCATTGGTCCACTCTAATAATGAGATATACTCCATCTCATTCGATAACGGCTCTTTGTTATTGGAACCGATTCATTCCATGGTGGGTCATATTCACTGGATCAGGGGGTTCGGAGAGAGCTATCTGATCAGCACCGAACAGGGCCTTCACCTCTGGGAACCAGAGGGTGAATTGGAGCTTGTGTTGGACAGGGTGATATCATCCCCCAGCCTCGTCTGGCTCGCCGAGGATGAAAGCGGCTGGGAGATCACGGCAATGAGGGGCAGGTATCTGTATGTGGTCGATGAGGATGACCGCGCAACCTGGGAGCTGGACGATTATAATTATCTGATGATATACGAGGATAGCCCTGGAGGCACCCTCACCATCGTCTCGGGGGAGAAGATCGAGAGGTGGTCCATTCCCGGTGAAAGAGGTGGATATCTCGTTGAGGGAGGAGCTTTCCTCTTCGCCTTCGCCGTCGTGGGAATACTTCTCTGGAAGCCCAAGTGGTGGATCGTCGACCTTTCCGGAATACTGATGGGTGCAGGCGTCCTTACACTTATAGGCATCTCCATCTCCATTCTGCCGATCCTCTTGCTTCTTGTACTCCTTGCAGTCTACGATTTCATCTCGGTATACAAGACGAAACACATGCTGGCCCTTGCGGAGTCGGTGGTGGAGGCCAAGCTTCCCATACTGCTGGTATTCCCCCTGAAATGGGGTTATCGATACGAGGATGAGACCAACCTACTGGACAAGAACAGGCCAAGGGAGGCGATGTTCATGGGCCTTGGCGACGTGATAATACCGGGGTCCCTGCTGATATCGGCCTACACCTTCCTTCCCTCCGACGGGATCTCCCTTCTGGGCATGATCTCCCCGCAGCTTTCGGTAGCCATGTTCTCCCTGATCGGGATGTTGATCGCCCTGTTGTTCCTGATGTATCAGGTGTTGAAGGGAACAGCACATGCGGGGCTCCCGTTCCTCAACGGGGGAGTTATACTCGGCTTCCTGTTAGGGGAGCTGATAATATACGGTACGATAATTATCTAGACGTGAAAAAGGAGGTAACGAGATCCTCGGCAATGCGGTGATATTCTCCATCCTGTTCCTTACGGGCCTTCTCCTGGGTTCGACATTGTGCAACCTTTTCTGTGGGCCTCTCATCCTGGTCAGGATAGGGGGACACGGGAAGGGATGGAGGAACGGGCTCCGGCTCTCGCTCTATTTCTCCCTGGCAAGGATGTCCGTCCTTGTAGTGCTGGGGATCATCCTTGGGGGCGTGGGCTACAGCACATCAAGGGTGCTGGATGTGGGATCCATCATATGGTTCTCCCCGGCGGTCTACATGGTGATAGGGATATTCTCGGTGATCAACGGCCTTCACTTCTACGGTGTTCTGAAGAGGAGGGATGAGCGGTCCTGCTCAAGCTCGGGGGCGAAGAGCTGGGCGTCCGGGATGATCCTCAGGATGCTTCCCAGGGGGGAGCGGTCCGAGAGGGCGACGATGATAGGGATCGGCCTTCTCATGTCCGTTGTGTGCTTCGGGGAGGGATGGCTCATCCTGCTGGGTGCCGCACCGATCGTGGGGACCTCGGCAACCTCCTGGGCAGAGGGGGCCTTCT
>CBDVER010000492.1:0-1825 GCA_965373055.1 uncultured Thermoplasmata archaeon | reverse complement strand
GATGATGGAAACCACTTGACCGATACCAAGGGTTATCAGCCCTATCATGGAAAAGATCACCATGAATATCGATATCAGCGCCATAAACTCCCTGGTGTCTGAACTATCGGTCTTGATCAGAACGATCAATAGGATCATCAGGCCAAGCTGGAAAACGGTCACGACGCCAGCACTGATACTACCCAATAGCATTCCACCGATATCCTTGATGAATAGGAATAGGCCAATGGCTATCAGGATCACAGGTAGTGTGGCGACTATCGGTACGGCGATAGTCGCATCGAAGATGATTGTAAGCAGGATCCCGCTAACAAACGCGACCAGGGCTCCAGCCATCACAAGGAAGAAACCTATAACCGTTGCCGTGGAGTGCTTCTTTCCATAAACATCCCTTCCCTTCAGGCTGACTGCCGAGGAGGTAATGATATATATGAGAAACATCGGCCATAAGATACATATCCCGCACATCGCAAGGAAAAAGTCCCCTATGTCTTCTAGATTACCATTCTCCGATAATAACATGTAGAGCTTTACTACCGTTATCAATAACAGGAGCTGGAAAATGAGTACCAAAACGATCGTGATGATATTCATTATCAAACTTCTCTTTGCAGGATTGGAAGCCTTGTATGCCATAGCAACACCTCTTTTCAAACACATATCTTGTGATATGTCCCCAAAATATTGAAGGCAATATTCGGTATATATATTTATTTCATACAAAAATTCGCCATATTTAATAAAGTGCGTTTAAACACTTTCCATCTCCATCACATTTCCCCCAATGGATAATTGGTAGTTCCCTTATCTGATCAGGAAGCTTCAAGCGTATAAGCCGAATGAGAAACCGATTCGAATATACGATTAATATGCGTTCAATCGAAATTATTTATATGTGGCCTCCTTTTAGGGTTTCATCGTATAACTCCGAGGAGATATCGAAGATGTCCTGGACCATGCAGCAGATCAGAGAACTCAAGGTTGGAAGGTACATAGTGGTCGACGGTGAGCCGTGCAAGATCATGGATATAAGCACGTCCAAGCCGGGGAAACACGGTGAGGCCAAGGCGAGGATCACCGCGGTAGGCATATTCGACGGGAACAAGAAGTCCATAGTGAGCCCCGTTACCCACAAGATCCAGGTGCCCATCATAGAGAAATCCACGGCACAGGTCGTCTCCATTCAAGGGGACGAGGCCCAGCTCATGGACCTGGAGACCTACGAGATGTTCACGATATCCATACCCGAGGAGTTCAAGGAGAAGATCGAGGCGGGCCAGGAGGTCATGTACCAGGCCGCCCTGGACAGGAAATCCATTACAAGGATATGATCGGGGGGTATTTCCCCCCCGTTTTCTAATTGCAAACCCTTCTCTCATTTTCGATCTAATTGTGGCACGTGATATCGTTCGGGTTCTTTTCGAAGTACCTCTGGTGATACTCCTCTGCAGGGTAGAACGTCGACGCCGCCGTTATCTCGGTCACAACAGGCCCATAATGTTCTTCGCCTGCATCCAGCTCATGTCTGCATTTTCTCGCGATCCTCTCCTGGTCCGGCGAGAAGAAGAACACCGCCGACCTGTACTGGGAGCCCACATCCGGCCCCTGCCTGTTGATCGTCGTGGGGTCGTGGATGGACCAGAAGTGCTGGAGCAGCTCTTCAAAGGAGATCACGCCGGGCGTGAACTCCACCAGGACCACCTCCGCGTGCCCGGTACGGCCGGTGCAGACCTCCCTGTACGTGGGATCCTTCGTATCTCCACCGCTGTATCCCACGGTGGTCCTCACAACTCCCTCGAGCTCGTCAAGCGACGCCTGGACGCCC
>CBDVER010000491.1:0-1827 GCA_965373055.1 uncultured Thermoplasmata archaeon | reverse complement strand
CGCAAACATCACGGTAACGGAGGTCGATCCGGTAAAGGGTGTGGAGGCCGTAATGGACGGGTTCCGGGTCCTGCCCATGGAGGAGGCATGTCTTGACGCAGACATGATCGTAACCGCGACGGGATGCAAGGATGTTGTGCCCCGTCAGGTGATAGATAGGCTGCCTGACGGCTGCATGCTGGCAAACTCCGGCCACTTCGACAACGAGATAGATACGGCCTATCTGGAGGAAAATGAGAGTTTTGAGGCTAGGTCGGATGTTACCGCATACGATATCAACGGCAGGACCATATATCTGCTGTCCAGGGGAAGGCTTGTAAATCTGGTGGCGGGGCAGGGCCATCCCGTGGAGATCATGGACATGTCATTTGCCATGCAGGCCCTGGGCTGCGAGCTGATCGCAGGGAGGGCTTCAGAGCTTCCCAGGGAGGTCATCCCATTTCCGCATGAGCTGGATGAGGAGGTGGCGCGGATAAAGCTCTCATCCATTGGATATTCCATAGACGAGCTCACCGATGAGCAGAGGAGATACCTCGGCTCGTGGGAGCATGGGACCTGAAAGGGAACCTCCAAAAGTTTTTTCTACTCCACCCCTTTTAGTCATACGATGCTTTGCCTGAAATGTGGTGAGAGGGAACAGTACGGCGAGAACCTCTGCCGGGAATGTCTGCTTGGGTCGATACAGTTCTTCGACCATCCGATCGTCGTTCATGGAAAGGCCTGTCCCTCATGTGGCAAGGTCCTGAAGGGAAAGAACTGGGAGGAGAGCCCTGGAGATGACGAGGCCGCAGCGATATCGGTAGCATCCTGGCGTGTGACACCTCACGGAGACCTCAAGGCGGTGAAGCTGGACCTTCGCGTGGATCATCATGACGGTGGCGTGATGAAGGTCGTTGGAGGTGGATCGGGAACGTACAAGGGGCTCCCCGTCAACAAGGAGATATCCATAGAGGTAAGGATGACGCCGATGGTGTGCACCTTCTGCTCCAAGAGGCACGGAAACTATTTCGAGGCGATCATACAGATAAGGGGGCTTGACGGCCTTGATGATGATCAGATATACGAGCTTCTGGATTCAATAAAGGACCAGACATTAGAGGCTGGCATCAAGGACCCCAACGTGTTCATAACCAAGGAGCTGAAGGTTCGAGGTGGATGGGACATCTACATGGGCGAGAAGGCGTTCGCAAAGAGCATCTCCATGAAGCTCCACTCCCGTTACGGCGGTGAGATGAAATCGACATCCTCGCTCTTCGGCAGAAAGGACGGGAGGGACCTCTACAGGAACACATATCTGGTCCGGCTTCCCGGTTTTCTGCTGGGCGATTATCTGATACTTGACGACGGGCCCAAGAGGATCACGAAGATACTCTCAAGGAACGTGGGCCTGCTGGACCTTGTATCGGGCCAGATGTCCACCATGGAACAGGTAAAGGCGATGACCAAAAGGGTGATCAGGGCATCGGAGGCGAACAGGGACCTGGTTGTGGTCATGGAGACAGGGACGGAGATACAGGTACTTCATCCGGATACCTTAAAAACAGTTGACCTGATCAAACCCACGGATTACGAAAGGGAGGAGGGGGACACCGTTACAGGTGTTCAGATAGATCAGGACCTCTATCTGGTATAGATCAGAACATTGATAGATCCAATCCTGCTTTAAGCCTCTCAATGTTCTGAGAGGCCTAACTTTACTCTCATCTGTATCCATACGTTAAAGTTAGGCTGTATCCCAACTTTGACTGATAGGATTTGATCTGAGCCTGTACTCATATGTAAAAGTTAGGCTGTATCAGAACATTGATAGATCCAATCCTGATTTAA
>CBDVER010000490.1:0-1836 GCA_965373055.1 uncultured Thermoplasmata archaeon | reverse complement strand
ATATGGCGGTCATTGAGGCCATTGCCGGGGCCATTAGATCGGTGGAAGGTGTTAAACTGCTCGACGTGGACCCGGGAGCTGACTTCAACAGGACCGTGTTCACCTTCGTCGGAGAGCCGGAGCCCGTACTTGAGGCAGCCTTCCAGGCTGCAAAGGTGGGGACACGCCTCATCGATATGACAGAGCACAAGGGCGAGCACGCCCGGATGGGGGCGCTGGACGTATGCCCTTTCATACCCATCAAAGGGGTCACGTACGATGATTGTACGGAACTTGCAAAAAGGTTCGGAAGCAGATATTGGGAGGAGCTTGGGATACCCAGTTTCCTCTATGCCAGATCGGCCCAGAGGCCTGATAGGGTAAGGCTTCCGGACATCAGGAAGGGCGAATACGAGGCGCTTTTCGAGAAGTTCAAGGACCCGGGATTCAAACCGGATTTCGGGGACCCGGTATTCGTCCCAAAGAGCGGAACCACCGGTACCGGGACGAGAAACCTGCTTCTGGCATACAACGTGAACCTCAATACCAACGATAAGACCATCGCCTCCAAGATCGCCGGGAGGATAAGGACCAGCGGAGTTCTAAAAAAGGATGAGAACGGGGAGAAGATAATCGGAGCGGATGGAAAGCCGGAGAGGATAGCTGGCAGGTTCGAAGGAGTTCAGGGCGGCGGGATGATGTACAACGAGGATATCGCGCAGATCTCGATGAACCTGCTTGATTTCACCGTTACCAACATGAACGATGTGTACGAGGCTATCCGTGAGGAGGCACGGGCCCTCGGGGCCGACGTCACCGGCAGCGAGATCGTTGGATTGGCTCCGAAGGAATCCCTGCTGATCGCGGGAAGGTTCTACTCTGATAAGGATGGTGGCCTCGAAGATGAAGAGGAGCTCGTCTTCAAGGCAATTCAGGGATTGGGCCTATCCGACCTGTACGAGTTCAAGCCGGATAAGAAGGTGATCGACTATATGGTCGCCGGGGACGGCCCCCTCGCATCCATGACGGTAAAGGGTTTCCTGGAGGAGCTGGCCTCAAATTCACCGGCACCTGGAGGAGGGTCTGTAGCAGCACTTTCAGGGTCCATGGGGGCCGCCCTGCTGGAGATGGTAACCAACCTCACCATAGGAAAGAAGAACTACGAGGAGGTGTGGGAGGATATGAAGATCGCATCGAAGGATATCAGCATCCACCGCGAGAGGCTTCTGGAGCTGGTCGATGAGGATACAAACGCCTTCAACGACGTGATGAAGGCCTTCAAGCTGCCAAAGGAGACCGATGAGGAGAAGGCGGCGAGATCGGCTGCTATCCAGGCCGGATACAAGAAGGCGATCGACACCCCCATGGAGACCGGAAAAAGATGCATTGAGGTCCTTGAGTCGGCGTCACCGGTGGCCGAGAAAGGGAACCGGAACTCCATCACGGATGTGGGTGTTGGGGCCGACATGGCCGCTGCAGGCCTTGTTGGAGCCGTGATGAACGTGAGGATCAACCTTGGATCGATCAAGGATAAGGATTATGTTGAGGAGAAGGAGAATGCGGTCAGGGACATGATAGAACGCAAGGACGATCTGCTGTCCCGGATCCATAAGGAAGTGAATTCGAAGTTGTGATTTCGGGGGCTACCAAATGGGAAAAATCGATAGGATCACGAAGGACATAGACAAGAAAAAAGTAGAGATCCTGAAGTACGAGGACAAGATCCACGAGGCCAGGGAGATGCACAAGAAAGGGCGTATCGACAAGGACCAGTGGACAAAGGCCAAACACAAGTATCAGAGGAAGATCAGGGAGTGCAGGTCGAACATACACCACAAGGAGAAAGCCCGCCTCCAT
>CBDVER010000489.1:0-1838 GCA_965373055.1 uncultured Thermoplasmata archaeon | reverse complement strand
ACTGAGTTATCCTATAATTATAATAATTTATATCATAGAAGTAAACAAAAACAACCTTATCAGATTTTTACTAATCTTTTGGAGCTATCAAATGCAGGAATATTAGAAAATCGGGATGATATCTTTATTGGATCAGAAGATATTTATTCTACATTCTCCGATCAAATGCCATTTAGTTATTAACGAAATTTCCTTTTCGTGTTAGAGACTATTGGCGAGGCCTCATGTCTCATGGCCTTCCTTTATGTTTGGCTGGGGGTCTGTGTTTTCCTTATAGTCCAATAGTGGACCTTCTCGCTAACGTACAGCCCCTGGTGGGCGTGGCGGTGCACGCATTTACACGTTATAGCTCGCGATGTTGCTCACACCATTGATCTTCACTGTTTGTCCATGTACTTGCGAAGAAGTGTGCACACCCACCACATGGGGCATAGGGCCTCAGCCACTATTAAGAATTTGCGAGGTGTTATGCATGGAGAATATTTTTGTCGGAATTGATGTGTCGAAAACGGCTTTCTCTTGAACTGCAGGTCCATGCTTACCTGAACCAGGGAGACCATCGCGGAGATGCACAGGATGCTCAACAGGACCCGCACAACGGCCCACAGGGCAGGCAAACCACCCAACGTGAGGTCCACGACCTTCAGGGAGTAGGAAAGAACCACACAGAGAAGCGTCAATCCCAGAAGGATGGGGAGGTTCTCCAGGAACTTTCCCAACCCTTGGTCAAGTGCATTGGTAACGGAAAATAACCTTCGCAATATCGACTCCTCGGACCGTCATTGCATTTGGCACAGATAATAATTTGCCCCTCTCAACCCGTGGTGTTCTTCTTCATTACCTACCTGAAGAGAGTACAATGACCGGACGATAGGGCCACTCCCTCCCCAACCCTGTGAGAAAATGGGATCAGTGAACGATCTCCACGACGAATATCGAGAAACATATCAAAGTGGGCAGGGACCCCATCACTCCAAAGACTGCCTTCTTGATCACAACGGACTGGCTTCGGGGGTCGCCCTTGATCCATTTTGGGATCAAACCCGTCACCATCGACGGGATGTACGAGAACGCTATAAGGATCCCCACGAACTCCAGATCATCGATGTTTTCGGAGTTGATCAGGGGGTCCTCGGGAGCTGTTACAACGGTCCCGTTCCCACCTTCAACGATCCCGCCCCCGCCTTCAACTTTCCCCGCCATGCAGAACAACAAAATCATTATTGCTATTATTAACCCGTAGGTGGCGAGGGTCTGGGGGATCACGACCTCCATAAGCCTCCGTCCGAACAGGTTCTCCCTAACCAGCTTCTCGATCTCCTTTTGGGCCTTCCCCTTGTAATCCACAACAGGCTCGGGGACGATCTCCTTCACCACCCGGGCTATGGCCCATTTCATCGCGATCGTGGAGAGGATGGCGCCGCTTCCCATCAGGACCATGGCGATCGTTACCGCCCTCTCCTGCACTCCGTTCGGAGATGGTACCAAGATGGATACCATCATCAGCAGAAAATAACAGTAGACCACGTTCACGAACATGAGCGAGATGAGGATGATAAGCTGGGGCCTCTTCTTCTTCTTTATCTCCAGGATCTCCTCAAATCCCAGATCCATGAACGAAAACGCCTCGTTGTATTCAGTATAAATGAGCAGGCCCATGACCACGGCCACAAGCAGTGGAACTATCGAAAGGGCCAGGCCGAAAAAAAGGATGCTCATCCGTACCCTCTCCCGGATATTGAACCCGAGAAACTATCTCAAACGGCGCCGGTCTTCTTCAGGGCCTCTTGGTAATCCTTGGGGGAGAAGTATCCCATGAACACGCCGTAGGTATCCTT
>CBDVER010000488.1:0-1841 GCA_965373055.1 uncultured Thermoplasmata archaeon | reverse complement strand
GGGGAGAAGCACCTTTCTCTCCCTCCTGTATGCATCCCAGATAAGATACACCCTGGAGACGAAAGGAGCCTTCAGGTTCAACAGCAATCCCATCGCCCAGGCCCAGCTGGGGGAAGGGTACAACCTGATCCGATCGGGTATGTGGCCGGATAAGAGGAATGCGAAACATATCTCATTCACCTTCGGCTATGATCTGAACTCCATGGGGAACAGGCTGAAGAGGCTTTTCAACAGGACCGATATGGAGCCGAACGTCTCAATGGATTTCAACATCTTCGAGATACCCAAAAACGATAAAATGAAGCTGATAGTGGACAGCAAGAGACAGGGTAAACTGTACGATACGGACGTGCTTGTGATCGTTCTGGACGCGTCCAAGATCGGAAAGGATACGGCGAGTGATGAGGGTATCTCGAGGGTCATACAGAAGCTGAACAAGGTGAAGAGGGGCAAGGTCATATCCCTTGTCGTATGGACCAAGTTCGACATCGTAAACAGGAAGAAGTTAAAGAAGATCGATCTTTTGGACAGGCCCCCCATGATCGGGAAGGAGAAGGCCAGGTCCGGGTACGGGGACAAGATCCTCAAGAGATACTACCCGGGGATCAACGGCTCCCTGAGGAATGGTATCGACAGACATTTCTTCGTGAAATTGGACGTGGAGAAGGGCGAGGACGATGAGCTCTATCCCCACGTGTCCCCGGACATCGAAACGGAGATATTCTACTCATACGAGGAGTACAGAGAGCTGATAAAGCATATTGGAGACATCGGAAAGATTGATATGAAATCATGACCATGACAGCCTCAAGAATGGATGTGATAACATGAGTGAATGGGATGACGACGGGATAGAGCTTGACCATTTCATATACGGGTCTCACGAGGGATACAAGGTGAAGGCACGTTCTCAGGGAGTTGATGTGGATGCGGTGACGGATGCCTTCCAGGGGATGTTCATACCGATATCCCAGTCCGATGTCAAATACCTCTCCGAGGTCAGGATAATTCTGCCGTTCGGGGAGCAGTACATACTCCTTTCCCATATCATCAAGGGATCCGTTGATGAATATCAGAGGAAGACACAGGCGAACCACTCGGTCCTTATCCCGAGGAAACTGCTTGCCAATGGAGATCTGACCTACGAGGATGTGGACGAGGCGATGAACGGGTTTGAAAATGACCAGTGGGAAGCAGTAGGGCATATTGAGAAGCTGAGCGTCGACCCAAAAGGACTCGGACCCGAGGTCTCGATGCTGAAAAACTATCTCTCCAAGAAGGATCTTGAGAAGTTGATCAACATGTACAAAAAGGAAAAGGACAGCCGTGTTTTCCTGAGGTACAAGGGTTCCGACGCGCTTCAGAGGGTCAGGACGGCATTCCTCCTCTCCATGCTGGTGGATGTGGGCCTGAACGTGACCAAACTGGGCATATTCACGGACGTGCCCTATCCCGATGCGAAGAAGCTCTTCAACCTGGTCATCTCACGATCGATGATAAGCATAAAGCCAGGGCAGGGATGGGAGATGCTCCCCGTACAGGCACCTCCTCCCGAGAGCGTCATCACCAGAAGCGGCAGAAACCCCCTAGATGACATAGACGGCTGAACACGCTTCAAATATCCTCGATCTCCGCCGTGTATATCAGCTCGCTCCCGGTATTATTCGCTTGAAGCTTGAGCACCTTCTTCCCGGTTCTGATCTCCCAGGACCTCTTTCGGCCGTTAACCTCCGGCTTCGTGAAACATCCGAGCAGGTTATTGAGGTGTTTCCACTCGTTCTCGAACGGATCGAGATCCGCCTCCTTCCTGTACAAGACCTCACACAGGCCCTCCAGGCCCC
>CBDVER010000487.1:0-1844 GCA_965373055.1 uncultured Thermoplasmata archaeon | reverse complement strand
CACATCCGCTCGTCCATGGTATCCCTGGTCATGCCTATGGACTTGCAGTACATGCTGAGGAGCTCATACAGCTTCATGTTCCGATACATCATCGGTATCTCCTCGATGGGCGTGCAGATCGCCCGTACCTCGTGGGGCCTCTCTGTGACCTGAAGGCCCTTGACCTCGACCAGGCCGGAATCTGGTCTTGTGACCCCTGCGAGGACCTTGATCAGGGTGGATTTTCCCGCCCCGTTGGCCCCGAACACCCCGTGGACCTCACCGTCCCGGATCTCCAGGTCCACATCCTTCAGGGCCTGGATTTTTCCGTAGTTCTTTGAAAGGCCCTTGATCTCGATTATGATGGTCACGTCGTCACCTCCTCGCTGCCGATGGTGATGACCTTCGCTTCGACCACTTTGAATTTTGTATCCTCCGCCTTCTGGCCCGGCTCGGCCCCATCCTCCGATATAGGTCCGGCAGCTCCATCTGGGGAAAGGAGCTCCCCCCCCTCCCGATCGGACCCTTTATCGACAGCGGTTATTTTCTTCTGCTGGGCTGTTTTTTTCACCTCTTCATTCTTCTTCTCCGGGCCGGGAGGGGGCGAGCTCTCGCCCTTGGGTCCGATCTCATCTTCCCTCTCCAGAGCCCTCATCTTCAAATAATGTGCGGCGTAGACCTTTTCGAACCTGATCATTCTCTCCTTTCTCATGGCCCGCTGGATGTAGAACAGATAGCTGATGATGAGGGAGATGAGCAGTATGGTAAATGTCAGCCCAAGAACGACCGAGGGGCTCCAAAAATGCTTGCCCGGGCTATCCTCTCTGTCAAGGGGGTCGGTACCCGTTCTGTACTCCTCGTAGTTGGAGTAATAATCCCTGTCGGGGTCCAGGTATCTGTCGAAATAGTAGCAGTTGTCCAGATGGTTCCTCTCCTCCCAGTCGTCATCCATCCCATCCATGTCGTTATCGGATGTGGATATCTCCGTTCCATCCGGCGTATAATAGGGCAGGAAGTAGATGCCGGGTGATACCTTCCCTGCGACAACATTTGGGTCTTCATCCTCCCAGATATTGTGCCGGCAGTCGAGGAAGTCCAGGCCATCGTGGCGTCGGATGTCATACCTGATCTCGTAGTCCCCGGAATCGTAGGAATAGTAATCCTCGAAGTCGTAGGGGTTATCGGGGTGGTAGAAGATCGACAGGTTATCTCGGAGGAACTGGTTATTTTCGATCAGCATCAGATTGGGTTCATCGCCGTACCTGTTCTCGTCCTCATCTATATATATCGATATGTTCAGCTCCTCGAACGTACAATCCTCTATGACGAGCGAGTCGTAGTGATAGGCGTATATCCCCCACTTCCCATCCTGGAACGTCGTGTTCGAGATAAGGATATCATCAAAATCTTCCACATGCACAGCGTTGTCGAAATCGGAGAAGAGGCAGTTGATCATCCTCAAGGTGTCCCCACCCTCCAGATCGATAGCATCATCGATCCCGATAAAATCACAGTTGATGAGAGTCAGGTCATCGTTGGGATCTACGTTGATGTTGAGGTTAACACATTCAATGAACGAGCAGTTTTCCACCCGTTTCAGGGAGATCTCCTGATCGACCATGGACCTGAACGTAGTATTATCAAGCTCGAATATCTCCAGCCCTGACGCATAGTAATACGTGTCCATGGTCAAGTGGTCGATATTCTCAAGTGTGCAGTTATGGAATGCAATATCTGCATAATTGCCCGCGATCAAAGTTCTGATCGATCTGAGATTGCACCCTTCGAAGGTCAGGATCACATCGTTATTAACCGAGAACAGCTCCTTTCGGTAATACTGAGTATTGCCGTGGGCCTCGAGGTTC
>CBDVER010000486.1:0-1848 GCA_965373055.1 uncultured Thermoplasmata archaeon | reverse complement strand
AAGAGGTCCCTTCGATCTTCGAGAACACCTCTTGGTACATCTCTCCGACCTTGTCCGGGATCTCGCTTGCCGTCGTGATCAGCTCTATCCTGGCGGGGCCGTTCCCATCTTTTCCCACAAGGGAGACCATCCTCCTGAGTATCGATGGATTATCCTCCTTGTCCTCGTTCCCTCCGACCGCCACAAGTAATCCCCTGGGGGTCCCTCTGATCATTGAACCGGACCCTTCCCCTTCTCCAGACATCATCCCGGATTAACCTCTGGTCGATATATAAAGTGATGGATAATCCATGAAAGAATATTATAGTGGGCTCGCACATGGAATGTTGAAAGGGCACATTCAGATCTGGAGGAACTGGCTCAATGGACCAACCTGAGGGGATCACTATCAGGACCCACCTTGAGGAGGGAGACCTCGGGGCGATATCAAAGCTACACGGGAGGTTATATTCGGACGAGTTCGGGTACGACCGGACATTCCAGCAGCACGTGGAGAGGCTCCTTTTCGATCTCGAAGGTCTGGACGAGGAGAGGGAGAGGTTCTGGGTTGCGGAAAAGGGGAAGATCGTAGGTTGTATTGCTGTGACCAAAGGGAGCGGAGGAAGGGCGAGATTGAGGTTCCTGCTGGTGGACCCGGAGGTAAGGGGGAGGGGGCTGGGAAGGAAGCTGGTGGAGCTGGGAGTTGAGTTTGCAAGGGAAAAAGGGTACCCATCGATATACCTGACAACACAGCCGAACCTGGTCAACGCAGGGAAGATCTACAAGGAGGCGGGGTTCGAAATTGCCTGGGAGAGGGAGGAGTTGAAGTGGGGCCAGGCGCTTATCGAACAGTGCTATCTGATGGCCCTGTAAGGGGATGATCCCAGCGTATCTGAGCGTTATCTATATAGAGGCAGTAGTTTCTTCTAGCGCTTGGTGATTGTTATGTCAACCATTAGATCGCTCTCTATTCTTCTGATCGTTCTCTCCATGCTTATAGGGTCCAACACCATATCTTCTGGAGGTTCCACATCGGGCCAAGACAAACTCCTCCCCACCACGGTCGCCGATCAACCAACAAGGGAGGGGGAGAGCTTTAACTTCGATTTCGGGCCGCGTGGAGGGGCGGTGATGGACGGCTGGACAGAGGTCCGGGGGAACGCCGAGTATGATGCTGGAACAGGATACGGGTTCCTCTCCTCCATTGAAGATTTCAAGGTAACGAACCGGTTCAACGAGCCAAGCCCCTACGTCCTCCAGAGAAAGTGGGTGTACGACGAATATGCCGATAACCTCACCATGGACGGCGTGAGGTCCCAGGAGAAGGTCTCCTTCAGGCTGGACCTCCCCAACGGAACATACAGATTGATCGTGTGGATCGGGGACCTCGAAAAAGGGGTCTACTCCATGAACATATCCGTTAACGATGAATGGATGGTGGAGGAAGCCGACGCTTTCCACACGGTCCACAGGAACATGTACTTCGAATACAATCCCAACCCCAGGGACCCTGATCTCACCTTTCTCAACTACGGCATGGCCGTCCCATATTACCTGAAGGTGAATGTAACCCGGGGATACGTTGTGGTGAACGTAACCGGAAACGATACTGCTTACTGGGACCTTCTTGCAGATGAGCTGGCCAAAGACCCCGCATATTCCTACCTCTCCTTGATGTCGACGGGGAATTACAAATATTCCCAGGGGACGGGCCCGTGGAGATATATTGGCGGGCCGTTCACCAACGCTTCCGTCCTCGGGCTTTCAGCGTACCCTTTCCCAGACTTCCCAATTGACGGGGAGGGGGGCTCACTGGAAGCTGATGGTGACATCATCGATCCGGATATCCTCGAGGGAATAGCTGC
The DNA here is from genome assembly GCA_965373055.1 of uncultured Thermoplasmata archaeon. GTDB lineage: Archaea > Thermoplasmatota > Penumbrarchaeia > Penumbrarchaeales > Penumbrarchaeaceae > JAGLEG01. The sequence goes on along the minus strand of CBDVER010000486.1, from coordinate 4 downwards.
CGTT
>CBDVER010000485.1:0-1848 GCA_965373055.1 uncultured Thermoplasmata archaeon | reverse complement strand
CGAATCCGGAGATTCGTCTACCACTCGCCGTGCCAACGAATCCGGAGATTCGTCTCACCTTCGGAGAGGTATCTCCTCAGAAAGTGTCGGCTCGGATGAAGACAGCAGAGGATGCTTCTTCTGATCTCTTATATTGAACCTGTATCAGTCTGATCGCAGCACATGTACCCTTTAATTTAGATGATAGCCATCAGGGATGACAATGAAGGCCTACATCCTCTGCGGGGGACGCCACACCAGCGAGATGGCTTATCTTGAGAAGGAATTGATGTCCGTCCTCAAGGGCAAGGGTTGGAGTGTGGATATTGATCATCTCAAGGACCACAAGATCGAACATTGCAAGGGGTGTTTCGGATGCTGGGTCAATACCCCTGGAGAGTGCCTTATAGACGATGAGAACAGGGAGTTCGCAAGGAAGTTCGTGAACGCTGACCTTGTGGTGATCCTGACCCCGGTCACCTTCGGAGGCTATTCATCATACATCAAGAGATCACTGGACCGGTTCATACCATTGGTTTCACCTTTCTTCATCTCAATTGGAGGGGAGACCCATCACAGGAAGAGGTACCGGAAGTACCCGGACATCCTCGTTGTGGGCGTTGCCGATGGGAAGAGCCCTGATGAGGTGAACGTGTTCAAGAAGCTGGTTGAGAGAAACACCATAAATCTGCATACCAGGAACTGGTCTGTGGTCGTGGTCACAAGCGGTGATAAATTCACTGAAAGGTTCATCCACAGGGGACTTCTGGAGGTGGGAATATGAGCAGGATACTGCTGCTGATCGGCAGCCCCAAACCGGATAGATCGACATCGCTGTCCATAGCCGAGTACATAGGATCGAAACTGGAGGAGAACGGGGCGGAGGCGGTCATTGAAAAAGTGGTGGACCACATTGGGAAAGAGGATGGGTACGAGGATATTTTCAAGCTGTTCAATGGTCACGATCAGGTTGTTCTCATCTCACCGCTTTACGTCGATTCCCTCCCATGGACCATGATAAGAACGATGGAGGAGATCTTCTTCAGAAAGGAGAGATCGAAGGGGGGAAAGGGATTGTCCTCCATCATCAACTGCGGATTCCCCGAGGCGTCTCAAAACGAGACGGCAACGTCCATCTGCGAGATGTTCGCAAGGAGGATGGGAATGAGGTGGATGGGGGGACTGATGCTTGGAGGCGGTGGGGCCATCAGCGGGAAGACCCTGGAGAGCAGGGGATTCATGGTGAGGAACGTCAGGAGGTCCCTTGATATTGCGGCGGGGAACCTTTCAAGAGGAGAGGAGATATCAGACGAGGCGAAGCGCCTGATGGAGAAGAAGCTGATCCCTCACAAGCTCTATACTGCTATGGGTAACATGGGATGGAAGAGGCAGGGTAGGAAGAACGGTGTTGACCTCGACGCGGCCCCTTATGCGAAGTAGCATTATTCGGGCAACTTACATCTTACCAAAGTGATCATGAACAATGAGATCGTATTCCTCTCAGGGGCCCATGTTTTCATATTGAGTATTCGAAGATTAATCAATGAACCACTTTTCTCATGGTTTTTCTCAGGTTCGTGTGAGTTTACTTCCTCCTCCTCGAGAAACCTAATCGGCAATGACGTGGGAACGATATCTGCTTTTCCTGCTTCAACCGGAAGTCGGAAACAATTAGCACTGAATACTCCAAAGTTAAATGATCCTCGATCCCTCGGAAAAGTGATCATTTTCCTTTCCGACTTGTGGTGGAAGTCGGAAACCCATCTATTAATTGTAAAAATACCCTTGAAGAGCCTAAAAATATATCGATTAATGCTTCCTCTTTTGGGGGGGAGGTGGAATTATAATTTTACTACAAGGTTTTTAATT
>CBDVER010000484.1:0-1850 GCA_965373055.1 uncultured Thermoplasmata archaeon | reverse complement strand
TGAGAGGATTACAGGAAGGCGATGAGGTCATAGTGGCCGGTCAATACGAACTTAAAGATGGTATGCCTGTGAAGGTTATCAGGAGACACGAAAACCCATGAACCTGTCGGATCTGGCCGTTCGAAGACCCATCACTACAGCAATGTTTTTCCTGGCCCTCCTGATCTTTGGCTCCATTTCCTTGCTACGTCTTCCAATAGATATCTTGCCGGACATAACCTACCCATCCATTACAGTTTACACCGAGTACGAGGGAGCCGGGCCTCAGGAGGTCGAGAGGCTCATCACCGAGACTATTGAAAAAACGGTCAGTACCATTGACAATGTCAAGGAAGTCCGCTCCACCTCGGATGAGGATGCCTCCACCGTAACAATCGATTTTAACTGGGGAACGGACCTGGCCGATGCGGCTAACGATATCCGGGAGAAGCTCGATCGGGTTCGCCGTCTTTTGCCCGAAGATGCAGAAGACCCCTATCTCTACAAATACGATCCCTCAAACCGTCCTATCCTTTACCTTTCCCTGACAGGCCCGCTACATCCATCCAAGCTGAGGGATCTGGCCGACGATAAGATCAAGTACGACATTGAACAGATAGAAGGGGTGGCGGCTGTTAATATATGGGGAGGTTTGGAGAGAGAGATACAGGTGGAGGTCTACAGGGGGAAGCTTCGCTCCATCGGTCTATCCATCGATGCCCTGGTCAACATCATTAAGGGAGAAAGCCTTTCCCTTCCAGGGGGGCGCCTCGAGACAGGGAGGAGGGAATTGCTGATCCGTCCTATGGGAGAGTTTTCGAACCTGGAGGATATAGAGAACATTAATGTAGCCACCAGGCAGGGTAGACCCATCTACTTGAAACAGGTGGCCGATGTGAGGGATGGGTTTAAAGAGCTCCGCAGACACATGAGGATCAAGGGTGAGCCTGGTGTGATTGTGGCCGTCAGGAAAAGATCTGGAAGCAACACCGTTCAGGTCTCCGAGAAAGTCATACGAATCCTTCCCAGGCTCAAGAGTGACCTCCCCCAAGGGGTCACCCTTTCTTTGCTTATTGATACAGCGGACTTCATAAGGAAATCGGTAAAACAGGTTAAACAGGTAGCCTTCATAGGGGGAATCCTGGCGATAGTAGTCCTGTTTGCCTTCCTTAGAAACATCCGAAGCACCTTAATCATCTCTGCATCCATACCCATCGCCATCTGGTCAACATTCTTCCTTCTGGAGCGTATGGGGATCACCATCAACATGATGTCACTGGGTGGGCTGGCCCTTGGTATTGGGATGATCTTGGATAGCTCTATCGTGGTCCTGGAGAATATCTTTCGCCACCGAGAGGAGGGGAAAGGGGCGGTAAAAGGGGCCCTTGAGGGGAGCCATGAAGTGGGGATGGCCATCACGGCCTCCACCCTGACCACGATCTGCGTGTTTCTTCCACTCCTCTTTCTCAAGGGGATAGAGGGAGTGATGTTTAAACAGATGGCCCTCACTGTCACCTTCTCACTGATGGCGGCTTTGGTAGTGGCACTAACCTTAATCCCTATGCTCTCATCACGGTTTTTAAGGGTTGAAAGAAAAGAGGCGGGAGCGGTTAGGGTTCGCTTCTACGAAGGATATCTGAAGGGCTTGGGATGGTCCCTGAAACACAGGAAGACCGTCTTGGGTGGATCTATTATTCTTCTTTTTCTGGCCTTCTGGACCTTTAACCATAAGGGTGTTGGTACGGAACTGCTTCCGGAGATAGATGAGGGGATCATCAACGGCGTGATAGAGATGCCGGTTGGAACACGTCTTGACATCACTGACAGGGTAACGGAAGCGGTAGAGAAGACTATTCTTCACGATGTTTCTG
>CBDVER010000483.1:0-1854 GCA_965373055.1 uncultured Thermoplasmata archaeon | reverse complement strand
ATGCCAGGAACCTCACCTCACCTGAATCATCAGAAACCAACTCCGTTGAGCCAAATCCCGGGTTTCGACCCTGTGGGCTCACGCGGACCTCAACACCGGATACGGGTGTCCCGGAGCTGTCTGTGAGGGTGAACCAACTCTCGACCAGGTCCCCGTAGAAGCTATACCTGTCGATGTAGATGGTGATCTCCGGATTGGTCGCACCAATGTGGATACCCTCGATCTGACCTCTCCCCATATTGTGGGCCGCGGTCAGGTAGTCGTAATCACCCTGCATTATCTGACCCGTGAATACGCCTGTCTCGTTGGTGTTCTTGCCGTGACCAATGTGTATGTAATCGCCGTTGTTATATCCATAGCCGTCTACCTTGGCTTCAGGTAGGGGCACCCCTGATATCCTGTCCTTGACAACGATGGTCACATCTCCCATGGGCCTCTCCATCTGCTCCTCTTCCACGAGGGTGATATTTCTCTCGAAGGTCTCCGCCCTGGTGGGTTCCAGGGTAATAATTTGAGCAACATGGCCTGACTTGTATACCCTCACCTCCGTCTTCATACCTACCGGGATCCCCACATGCGCTTTTCCGGACGAAACGGTATAGGATTGAGCATACAGCCTGGTCTCTCCCTCCTTATCCAGGAAGTAATGAAAGTACTGGACATACGCGGAATTGAGAGGGCCTGACGCATTCCAGATATCCACGTATAGATGGGCATATTCCGGCACCGGGATGCCCAGCTCGACATCCAGGTCCGTATCGTTGATCATGAAGAACCCTTCGGAATTGAATGTTACGTTCCATGCCATGTCCTTCATGCCGTACCACTCATATTCATACTCCCCTGTGGGCAGTGCATGTTGTTGCCAATCGCCCACGCGGTCCAACCGGGTCATATATTTCGAATCGAATTCGTAGGTCGATGAGACCCCACGAATATTCACGTAATCGGTGTCCATCAGATCCTCCGTGGTGGAGTTGAGGAACTTCGCCCTGAAGAGAGGACCCGTAAAATGGGTGGGGAGGAGGTCGATATCCACCTGTTTTGTCTCCGGAGGGTCCAGGAGATAGAATTCTCCACGATGGGAGAAGAACTCCGCATTCGACGCAAAATTTATCTGGATACCTATGGGCCTTGTTGAATTGGGGAAATCGATCTCGTACACCCCATGTTCATCGGATACGCCCGTATTGATGACATGGTTCCTGTTCACATCGTGTCCCATTGCCTTGACCGAAACACCTGCAACCGCCGCACCGGACGTCTTGTTCCTGACGGTACCTGTTATGGTGTTCACATGCGTCGGAACCTCTTTCACCACCATATCAAGATACACCTCCTGGTCAGGCTCAACGAAGAACTCAACGTACCCCTGCCACAGGGACCCCTCCCTGAACTTGATAGAACCTATGCCCCAGTACTCTCCGTAAATGGTGAATTCCGCCTGTCCTGTGGCATTGGAGTTTCTATACATTGAAGAGTGGCTGTCCAGGTTCTTGTACACCACGTTGATCGCCTCGGCCGGCGTTCCGTTCTCGTAAGTGAGGTTCACGTAGATATGTGAGATATGGTGTTCGATCGGGGTGATACGCGATCCCAACCCCATATCACCAGATCCGGGAACTGGAACTGTTGTGGTCAAAAGGGCCATACATAGAATGGTTATAATTGTCATATCACGGATCGATCTGTTCATAACTACCCCTTCCATAGGAATGCTCGATAATATCGTTATATTATATATTAATGAGGTGGTAATACAGACGATCACCGCAATATTACCGCAATATGGTTGTTTCCCTTATCAAGTGGTGGGGTCACTCCTCATCCAGGTCCTTTCCCTTCCTTCTTCGG
>CBDVER010000482.1:0-1864 GCA_965373055.1 uncultured Thermoplasmata archaeon | reverse complement strand
AACCAATCCTGATACCGACCTTGACGGATGGTTGGACGTGGACGAGCTATTCGGCATAGATACAACGATGCTCTGGGAGAAGTCCACTATGGGGGTCATCAGGATAGATCCGAACAAGAAGGATTCTGACAACGACCTCATGGGCGACTACGATGAGCTCAAGCGTATACCCAACTACAGGGAGTGGATCACCGATCCAAGGGACCCGGATACGGACATGGATGGTATGGAGGACGGCCTGGAGAACATAATTGATTTCTTCCCGCTTATAGACTATCATCGGACCGACAATTTCGATGCGAACAACGATGGCGACTACTCCGACGAGGAGCTGGGCGACGTCTGGTCCACCGTTGACAGGACCAACCCGACAAAGAGGGATACGGACTTCGATGGTTTGCCCGATGGTTGGGAATATCGGATGGGCAAGATAATCAAGTCGGATGAGACCAGAAGGATAATCGAGTGGTACGACTTCGAGTACAACACGGATTACTGGAACAACCTTCCCGAGGGAGGCCACTTCTGGATAGTCAATCCGCTCGTCCCCTCCGACCCCAACGACGATCCGGATAGGGACGGCCTGACAAACTGGGAGGAGTACGAGAACGGCACCGATCCCCTGAACTGGGATTCGGATAACGACGGGATGCCAGACGGCTGGGAGCTCGCAGACGAGAACAGGGGCAGCCCCGTGTGGAACCCGGAGAAGGTATCCTGGGGATACGTGTTGAACCCGCTTTCACCGGCGGACAATCCGGACTGGTGCCTGGATGCGGATCACGACGGAGTATGGTATGATATCTACACCCAGTCGGCCCCGGGCGAGTACGAATACGTCCCGTACTACTTTCCCTGGATCAACCTGTACGAGTACCAGTATGGATATGATCTGGACGGGGATGGTATAAACGACATCACAACCTCACCAGCACCCTGGATAGTGGACTCCGGGGACAGGGGCGGTTACGACTCCGACACGGATTCGATGTGCGACGGCTGGGAGGTATGGGTCACGGATTACGTGGGAAACGCGTCCGATCCGCAGCCATTCGAGGATAACGATACCCTCCCCAGAGGATGGGAGGAGCTGTTCAACGGTTCGATGTGGAACGATCCTCTCTGCTACATCTACGAATCGCAGCGGAACGGAAGCTGGGATCCGTGGGCCAGTTCCCTGGATATGGCACAGGAGGGTAGAAGGACCTTCGTCCCCGCCGGGATCAGGCCAGGTGCGATGAACCCGGGACATTTCCTGGGATCGCTCTGGTCCGACAGAAAGGACACGAACATGGATGGTGTCAATGACAACAAGGACAACAAGGATGGACTCCGCCACCAACTACGATGAGTACCGCGGACACACCGACCCGACGGACGGCAGTCACTATCCTGGAGTGCCGGGAGATCCAGGCATACCCCCTCTCCAAACGGGACCAACGAGGAGCTCGCTTGAGCCCCTTGTGGATGAGCCCAAGGTGGAGAATACGGGGACACAGCCAATAGAGAGGATCGAGGATAAGGAGATCTCACAGGATGAGGTTGAGAAGTTGGAGATCGTCAGGAGCTCTCCATTCGAGGTCCAGACGGTGATCAAGAAAGAGGATATAATGTAAGTTATATCGAATGGTAGAACGACGGGAGCATCGAAAGGTGCTCCTTTTTTTTAATTTAAGAGCTAAGCAATATTTAAGCTTAAATTAAAAAAAGTCTGACGAATCTTTGATTCGTCAAAGACATGAATGTTTAAGAGATAAGCTACATCTCAACCTAACATTCATAGAAAGCGGATCATCTAAAAGGTAAGCAATATGTTAATCTAAATTAAAAAAAAGGTCTGACGAATCTCTGACCTGACTTTCAA
>CBDVER010000481.1:0-1873 GCA_965373055.1 uncultured Thermoplasmata archaeon | reverse complement strand
CCATCAAAGGGGTGAGCAAGGTGGAGGTGGACCAGGAGGATGAGAAGACCCTCCTGATCACGGTCTCAACCGGCATAGACGACGTGATCAAGGCCCTTGCAGGCTACACGGTCCTTGACATGGATTACGAGGAGGTATCACTGGAGGACCTCTTCCTCCATTTCTACGAGGATGATGGCCCCAATATCACCAAGGAGGAGGGGGTGAGCAGATGAGGATGCCCCTGTTCAAGGTCACCGTGAAGGACTCCCGAAAGGGTGTGGTCATCTACTCGACGATAATTCTATTATATGCAATGCTGATCATAATGATGTATCCAACGTTTGCCGAAGACCTCTCTGACCCCATGAACCAGGGAGATGGAATACTTCTCAAGGAGGAGGGGGTCGGGGGATCTGGTGAGATGTCCTACAATCTCTCATGGGATCCTCGGGTGGGATCCAGCTATCACGTCGCCCTGGGTGCGGAGAACCCATTGGTCTATGGTTTTTTCAGGGATTTCATCGATGGGAACGATACGGTCATTGACCCTGACCTCGTCGAGCTGGAGGATCTCATCACCAACAGGTCGCTCATCTCCTCCTACGGGGTCGAGCTGATGTACACGGGGACGGACCTGGAACTCCATTTTGAACGGGTCAACGATACGGCGTATTTCTGGGTCCTCTTCGTGACATCGGAGACGAACATGACCCCGGTGGAGGTTAGCGACTCGGTATCCACTACGGACCTTGTAATTACCAGCGCTTTCAGCGAGATCGCGGAGGGAAACAAGATCTACGAGGGTATGCTTGGCTCGGATGATATCGATTTCAGTACCCTGAAGGGGTTCATCAACATAGAGTTCTTCTCGATGTGGTTGCTCTTTCTGGTGATATTTCTCTGTATAAAAGCAGGAGGATCGGTATCAAAGCATATCGAGGACAAGTCCATGGACCTCCTGCTTGCGACGGGCTACTCTCGTGAGAGGTTTATGTTTGAAAAGCTCCTTGCACAGATGGTCTTCCTGGTTGCAGTCTGTTTCGGGGCCTTCCTTGGATTGGTCCTGGGGACCCTCCTCATCGGAGAGCCCGTACCTCTGGCGCCCTATGCCCTTGTACTCCTGGGATCGATCCCAATTGCCCTGGCATTTATCGGGATCGCCCTGGTGATCTCCACCCTTGTGGATGAGGGGGCCAAGGTAACGGCCTTGATGATGGGGCTAGTTGTGGGACAATACGTTATGATGATCATCGTCAATCTCTCCTCGTGGGGAGACTGGCTGAAATACTTCTCGATATTGTCCTACTTCAACAACACGGAGATGATGAACGACACATACCTCGACCCCGTTAATGTTGTGGTCCCACTGATACTCTTTGGTGTTTTCACCGGTGTCGCATTCCTCCTGTTCAGGAGAAAGGAGATCCACGCCTGATCAGACGATACGCTCCTGTGTGAAGGATCCAAAGAGGTTCAGGCCATCCCGGGTGATATTGTACTCTATCCACTCCCTGGATGCGACCTTCTGTCCGAATCCCCTCAGCCTGAGGTGGTTTCTGGAATCCATCTCCCTGAACTCGATAATGCCCTCCATCAGGTACTCCACGGAGTTGATCACCGAGTCGTCGTGGATGCCGTGGGCGACATCCACCAGGTTGGTGAATCGGTATCCCTTGGACCTCACGATGAGCATCTGCAGGAATTTGTGAAGGTCGTTGAATTCCGTCTGGGAGATGAGCGGCGAGAGGGAATTTATTATCAGCACTCCCCCTCCATAGTTCTTCACCGCCTCCTCCTGGACGAAGATCAGGTCCTCCCGGAACTTCCTGAAATCCTCCTGGAGCTCAATATTGAAGATCCGATGGCCCTCCTTCAGGACCCTTTTGGCATC
>CBDVER010000480.1:0-1875 GCA_965373055.1 uncultured Thermoplasmata archaeon | reverse complement strand
CGAGATAGTCGACGTCAACGACCCACCCTACCTTGATGAGAGGAACCCGATGATCTCGTTCTTGGAGGACACCAGTAAAGAGTGCGAGGTGGGAACCACCGGGTATGACGATATCGAGTTCGATGACCCTGAGGATGATACGCTCACCTTCACGGTAACGGCGGGAGCTCATCTGATGATAGAGTCCGTTCGTCATCCTTCCAACGGCATCGATTTCATTCTGGAGGGCGAGGAGGATTGGTACGGGTTTTCGAATATCACATTGACCGCTTCAGATGGAGAGTATACCATTACCGTCGTGATCCCCGTGGAGGTGACAAGCAGAAGCGACCCTCTGAGGGACCTTGTTATTATCTCGGATATCCCCCTGGAGGGGGTGGACGACAGCACGTTGATCACGCTGACGTGCGAATTCATCGACCCTGATATTGAGGATCACGACTACAACAATTACAGATATTACTGGTATTCCAATATATCAGGGGACCTGGGTGGGACACGGGAGGTCAGCGTCTACCTGGAGCCGGGGGAACACCGCATTAGACTGGATGCCTGGAGGCCATCCTCATAGTCCCCCTCGAGCGTATATGTTGAGATCAACGTTATGGATGACGGGATCGATAACACTCCGGGATCGGGAGATGAGGTGGATGATTATCCGTATTATGGAGAGAGGTACCTCAGGGCGATAAGAGACGTCACCCTGGTCCACCTGTTGATATTTGGCTTCTTCCTTCTGGTACCTCTCTATTCCTTCCTCATCCACATGATGATAAAAAAGGCCAGAGCGGGGAAGGCTCTGAAGGAGATACCTCAAGGTGATCCTCCCAAGGATGAGGGGAAAAGTGAAGGGAAGGAGGTGGAGGAATGAGCAGGACACATTTGACCGGCCTGGCCTTCATCTTACTGATGCTGGTCCCACTTCTCCCGTTCCTCTCACTGGGTTCCGGAGGGGCCCTATCCATGGACGTCGATACGAACGAGACCACCTCCAATATAGAGACCAGGTCAGATGCTGGCACGGAGAGGTTATTCTCCTATCCGGATCATGTGGATTACGGGCTGAACAACGATCATGAGTTTGTACATCACCCCAACGGGCAGAGGTATCGCATAACCTTCCAGAAGGAAAACAGATTTACCGAGGGCCTGGAAATTGGAACCCATGTTATCATCGAGAGGGAGGATGAAGATAACCTGTGGACAGAGATCGGCATCTCACATTGGGTCGATTACCGGACGAACATGGAGGCCATTCTGGATGTGGACCGGGATGGAAATATCAACGGGGTCATCTGGTATCCGGATGAAATGGGGTCCTTGATCGAATTCGTACCGATATCGTTCCCCGTGGATGATGAGGGAGATATCGACCGTGTTATATACGGAGAGACCAGAACGTCCGCGGAGGAGCCGGGAAGGATGTGGACCGATTGCCTCGACGGAGTACCGATAGTTATGATACAGGACGGAGGCGAATTGTATGTCCACCGAATGATCGCCGAAGCAGAACCGTACCTGACGATCGAAATGGGGGAAGTGTTCGGGGATACGGTCGACATGGCCGCCAATGACGAGGTCCTGTGCATAGCCAGGCAGGTTCCCGGAGGTCAGATCACCCTCACAACCTATGGAAAGAACCTCATGTTGATCAACGAGTATATACTGGTGGACCTGCCCCCGGGTTCGGGGGTGGATAATCGGATATCCCTTTTCTGCGATGGGCCCAATGTGGAGGCGTTCATATACCTTGATGAGCTACTTTCAGAGAGATATTCTACCCTCGAATACATCGTCTTCGACCTATCGAGTGATACCATTACCAGGGAGTGGGTCACCTTTCCGGAAGGTGGGTCACCCTTTCCGAACGGCGGG
>CBDVER010000479.1:0-1875 GCA_965373055.1 uncultured Thermoplasmata archaeon | reverse complement strand
CGCGAAAAGGTTCGCTATCGGCAATTACAGGCACCTTTTCGCATCCCAGTGCCCCCACTCAATTCCGATCGTCATAGAGATATCGCTTTGGAATTGAGTGGTCGATATGGTTTATATACGACCAAAAGGAGTGATTATTAACGCTCACTTTTGGTCTGGCGCGAAAAGGTTCGCTATCGGCAATTACAGGCACCTTTTCGCATCCCAGTGCCCCTTTTAATTCCGATCGTCATAGAGATATCGCTTTGGAATTGGGTGGTCGATATGGTTTATATACGACCAAAAGATGTGAAGAAAAATGTTCACTTTTGGTCTGGGTCCTGAGAGCAAGGACCGTTGTAATGAAGCAACGACATTATAAAATAGGAATATTCGACATACCATCACCTAACGATATCGAATTTATATCGTCAGGGGAGGTATGACGGATGTTACCCAGGATCATTTTAATCAAAGCGGTAAGCGTGGACGGCAGGACGGACGGGTTCGAACGTGATATGGAACTGGAATGGCAGGCTTACTCTAATCTCAGGTCGATCAGGGGAAACGAGTTCTTTACCGACCCCGATTCGGTGAACAGTTTTATCAAAATGCTACCGGAAGAGGTATTCGATGTGCTGCCCCCGGAGTTCGATGGCCATCCCGACCCGAGGCCGACACTCATCCTTTGCGACCCCGAAGGCAGGGCGGACAACTGGGATACGATCATGAAGATCAATATGTGGAAGGAGAGGATGGTGCTCGTGACCGATAGTACACCGTTGGAATATCTTGAAGAGCTACAGAAGAGGTCCATACCATATATCAAGGCGGGAAAGGATCGATTGGATATCACAAAGGCACTGGAAGAGCTCTACGAGAAACATGATATTGGGTATCTGATCCTGGATTCGGGTGGAGCCTTCAACGGTGAGCTCATGAAGGGAGGATTTGTGGACGAGATCAACCTCACGATATATCCTGCCGTTGTGGGGGGAGACGGACATTTTCTGAACGTCGACAGGCTTGTCGAAGATGGCGGGTCGGTCAAACTCAAATTGATCACGGAAGATTTCATTGAAGAGAAACTGATATGGCTGCGTTACATGGTCATCCGAACCTCGCCGAAGCCGGGAACCCACACCGCCGATGACGTTGAAAAGATCAAGGAGCTGGTGGCAAACATCAACTCGGGCAAGGAACTGGTCAAGCACTATGAGGAGATAATGGGATTTATCGAGAACACCTTTATACTGGCATATAGCACCCTGAAGGGACTGGAGGGGATGTCGCTCTCACCGGAAGAGGTCATGGAAAGGATCGGGGGTTTGATCGAAAGGGGAGGCGCCATTCAGAAGGATATTGAGAGGGAGATCCAGAGGATATCCCAGCTCCCGGATGGAAGTCGTGTGGCAAATCGCTTCAATATCGCCCTCCGGGACCGGATGGATCCCTATGGCGAGGCAGTCCAGGAGCAATTGAAGAAGCTTGGCGTGGATCCCCAGAACATGTGACCAATCTCTCATCACTGTAATTGCCTACCCCTTCTTTCTCCTGGAGATCTCATCGCTTCTCACTATTGAACCGGGGGAAGTGTTTTATCGCACCATCCGCATTCCCGGGATGGAGTGAGAGAGATGCCGATCAGCAGGGAAGACTTCGAAAAAGGGGACGACTTCAAGAAGGTTCTGGATTTCCTCGAGAAGAACTCGGATCAGGCCTACACAAAGGAGGAGGTCTACCTGGGCATGGATATGAACATCGGGGAGGACACACTTGAGATCATCCTGGAAGCACATATCAAGGAGAGAAAGGTCCACGCAAAGACGATAGACGGAACAAGATACTTCCTGGCGACCAAGGTCAAGTTCATGTGATCGGAAGGTATCTAACTAT
>CBDVER010000478.1:0-1880 GCA_965373055.1 uncultured Thermoplasmata archaeon | reverse complement strand
GATGTACTTTGTACCCCGTGTCGGCGAGGTCAAGGGCCGCCTGTATGCCGGCTATCCCCCCTCCCACCACCAGGGCCACCGGTGTGACCTTCGTCCTGGAGCTCTCCAGGGACTCGTCCATGAGGGCCTTGACGGCCGCCGCCCTGACCAGGGCCTTCGCCTTCTCGGTCGCCCTGACCTTATTATTGTGGGCCCAGGAGCACTGCTCCCTTATGTTGGCGATCTCAAGGTTGTATGCATTTACGCCACCGTCCTTGGTCACCTTCCTGAAGGTATGCTCGTGCATCCTCGGTGAGCAGCAGGCGACGACCACGCCGCCAAGGTCGTGCTCCTTGATGGAGTCCTTGATCAGGGTTGCGCCGACGTCGGAGCACATGTACTTGTAATCTGTACTGAACTCCACCCCGTCCAGCCCTTTCGCGTACTCGGCAACGTCCTCTACATCCACCATCGAGGAGATGTTGATCCCGCAGTGGCAAACGAAGACGCCCAGCTTCTTCATTCCTCCCCACCCCCCTTCTTATTTCCAAGGTCGTTCACAGGGCTCCTGTTCAAATGCCATCCCAGCCTCTTCCGTTCTATGCCGAAGGCCTCCCCCATCAGCTGGGTGAGGTAGAGCGATGGGACCTTGAGTTTGGTGGCGACCACCTCGCCGGCCTTCTCCTGCCTTGAATCGAACATCTTCTGGCACCAGGGGCAGACGTCGATCAGGCCGTCGAAACCCTGTTCCTGCACCGCCTGGAGCTTCTGCCCGGCCTTGGCGAGGGCGGTATCGGGATGGTTTGCTGTGAGGAGCGCGCCGCAGCAGTCCAGTTTCTCCGGATAATACTTGGTCGTGGCCCCCAGTGCGTGGATGATGGCATCCATCTTCTGGGGGTTCTCCGCGTCCGTGGGCCTTCCTATGTCGCTGGGCCTGTGGAGGTGGCATCCGTAATGGGGGGCCAGTTTGAGGCCTTCAAGGGGCTTCTTGACCGCCTCCCTGATCCGGTCCAATCCGATCCTGTCGTGAAGCAGGTCCACGGTGTGGAGGATCTCGATATCGCCGCTGTAGGTAAGCGACTCCGCCTCCAGCTTCTGGTTGACCTTGACGCGAAGCTCCCTGTCCTTGCTCAACATGTGCTTCGTTTCGCTCAGGGCGAAGTGGCACATGGGGCATGGGACCAGGAGGTCATGGCCTTCCTTCTCGGCTATCGCTATGTTCCGCGCGGAGAGATAGAGGGTCAGGAACTGGTTCACGGACTTCATGGGTTCCCCGCAGCATGATACGTTCTGCAGGTCGATGAGCTCAACGCCGAGATGGGACAGCACCTCCCTGAGGGAGAGCTCGTAGGCGTACTGTTCCGTGGGCATCAGACATCCGGGATAGAGGGAAAATGTGCTCATAACAACCGCCTCACATCTTCTCCATGGCCACGCCGGCAAAGGCCATCTGGAACATGGCCGCGTCCATGGGTTTCGAGAGTTCGGGGAGCCCCAGGTCCTCCCTCTTCACCACCTTTCCATCACTCGATGGGACCTCCTGAACATCCTGAAGGAGCCCCATGGTCTTTATCGACTGGAGCCATGCCGTGTACGCTCCGGGAACCTGCTGTCCGTTTGCGACGGCCAGGTTCTTGAGAGTGAAGATGATGTCTACCGGGGAGACGTTCTGGGGGCACCTCTCCCTGCACTTGAAACAGCTCATGCAGGTCCAGATCATCTCGGATTTCAAAAACTCATCGATAAACCCCTTTTTAAGAAGAGCGACGATCTTGTGGGGCTCCAGCTCCAGGAGCTTGTGGGCCTCGCATCCGGATGTGCAATTGGCACATTGATAACACGAATAAGCGATCTCTTCTCTGATCTTCGGAAGCCTTTCAGTGATCTCGTGTGTGCTGCAC
>CBDVER010000477.1:0-1880 GCA_965373055.1 uncultured Thermoplasmata archaeon | reverse complement strand
ACACCGATAACGACATGCTCATAGATGGTGTCGAGATGGGATCCGGAGACTCCACGGACGGACACCTAGTTGACACCGATAACGACGGCCTGCCGGACCCCTGGGAGGACAACGACGATGACGGCATCCTCAATATAGAGGAGCAGGATATTGTTTACTGGGTCATGGCCTGGATGACATCTCCGGCAAACGGTGGCGGTGGATATGACCCCGGACTGACCACACTCATAGCATACCGCTTCAGGCTCAACCCCAACAGGAACGACAGCGACGGCGACGATATCTCCGACGACAAGGAGACGCAGGCCTATGCCCCCGGACCGATCAACAAGAACTCCAGGGAGGAGTACGGATACGAGCAGGTGACCAATGAGACCGCCGGCTCATCCGGCTGGATCCCCGACAGGTGGAACAACGACCATTCGCTAAAGAACACCGGCTCCGGCTTTTCCAAGCTGACCGACGGCAGATACAATTGGTGGACCTACTGGTTCACGAAGGCCTTCGAGTACGGAGAGCTTCCATTCAATACCTATAACGTCGTACTGTACAATATCAACCCATGGTTGCTTTGGTATATGTTTGGTGCTGACCCAAATGAATCGCCCGAGGCTTTCGCGGTACGCTACTTCAATCTGCCCGACCCCATGCCCGGATATAAATCGTTAACCACATTTGGAGATTGTATGGGCTGGATGGAAAAGGGACCTGCCCCTGTGTCACCTTATCACTACAGGTGGAACATGTACGATACCGACCCACTCAACGCCGATACTGACGGCGACAGGATGGATGATGACTGGGACCCCAGGCCAACGATCCCCGACGACAGGCTCGATACGAGCATTTCACTGAACAGGATCGGCTTCCCGCAGGCCGGCGGCGGACTCGACTGGTACATCCCCGGGTTCGGGCCCGGAGAGCAGTTCCCGGTATCCGCATTCCTTGCACCCACTTTCGTCCAATACGACGCAAATGGCTTCCTCCATGACTTCTACGGCTTCCCGTACAGGATCATCGACTCCACCATGAACAAGGGAACCTCGCTCTACATGGAGATCATAATCGGTATCGAGAACGGGCATCCTGAATCAGAATTCTTCCTGGAGGAGTACTACAGGAACCTCAATGTGAGCATCACCTTCCACAACGGTACGATCGACGTGGATCCCGCCGCCTTCGACGGATGGGAAGGTCCATCGGATAACAAATCCTATGATGAAGATGATGATATCGATGGAGACGGGATACCAAGAGCATTTGACAGATCCCAGACCAACCCATGGATCTACAATCCGCAGACGACGGACTATCCGACGTTCGAATTGGGCCTGGACGAACTGGATAAGACGAAGATCGTGGAGGAGATGAACTTCGAGGCGTTCAACCCCGCGGATTACAGGTACAACGGCAATCCGGTCCCGGGACCGGATGATCCATACGTGGACCCACTCACAGGCGTGGGGCACTCCGGATTGAACCTTCCGTTCTTCAACGTATCCAACTATCCGGGTGATGCACCCCTTGTGGGACAGGGCATCTGGATATACTGGAGCAGAATGACCTTCTACAAACTGGGCTTCTACTTCATGGTCCCCGAGGGGGTCATGGCTGGCTATGTGGTCATAGACATGAAGATCATAACCGAGCAGAACATACACGTGGAGGAGTCGTTCGACGCCTTCACCGGATACCCGTACATAACCTATTGATGTGCGGATATTCGGCCGACCACGGGGCCCTTTTTGGGCCCCATTTTTTTATTTTGATTTCAATCATCTAACAAGCGTAAAAATAAAAAAACAGGACTAATCTGTGATTAGTCCGTAGTCTGAATGTTTAAGAGGTAGGCCACATCTCAGTTTAACATTCAGTTTCTC
>CBDVER010000476.1:0-1882 GCA_965373055.1 uncultured Thermoplasmata archaeon | reverse complement strand
AAGAAATCCTCCCTGGTGGAGGCCTCGTAGAACGTGGAATCCGGGAGCTCCCGGAGGATCTCTTTTTTTACGACGGCCCTGTCGGCCTCGTTATCATCGACGATGAGGATGGCTTTCATTGTTATTACCAGACCTGCGTTTTTCATATCTGGATCAAGGTGGGAGGATAAACCGCTTCCGCACTATTTCACCCTGATACTATTTCTCCTTTCCCATCCTGTTATCATACCATGAAAACATGCGTATGGGACATTGTGTTTTCTCGTTCACTCTGGTTTTGCATCTTTCATACAGGGATCATGGATCAAGTTCCCGCATCCATACGACCAGATCGTTCATGAACCTGACATAGGTCCTCAGTAGCTGAGTTCGCTGCACGGAGAAAACGGCCGAGATATCGGATAGGTGTTGATTGGGCCTGGCGATATCCGCATCGATCAGGCCCGATCCGGTGATGGAGATCTCATCCGGTCTTCCCATCTCCTTGAAACGTTCCATGTAACGGAGGGCGGGGGACGATGATATCGATCCGAGCAGTTCCTCCCTTGCCTCCGCCGATCTCTCGGGGTCCTTGATCTTCCTGGCCCTGGAGTGATATTTACGGAGCTTTTTCCATACGGAGAATATGGATCCTCCTGCTTCCATGATCGCCCCGCTCTCCTCTATGCCCATGACGTTCATCAGGCCCGTGAGGTCTTTCAGGTCCGAGCGGTACATCTCAAGGGCCCTTTCTCCGGCCACATACTCAAGTCTCAGTATCCCATCCTGTATCTTCTTGACACCAGTTATCGTGATCCTTCCAGCCTCGGAGGTATTTCTAAGATGTGTGCCCCCGCAGGCCTCCGTGTCCAGGTCATCGATCCGTATCACCCTGAGGGTTTCGCCAGGAACCGCCCCACCTTGATACAATCTGAAGCCGAAACGGCTTTCGGCCTCATCCCTGGGAAGCAGCATGGATTCGACCGGGATGGATGCGGCTACGATCTCGTTGACCCCCCTCTCGATCAAGTCGAGTTCATCCGCGTCAAGGGTTTTGTAATGGGTGATATCCAACCTCCCCTTCTCCTCGGTCTTTTCCGCTCCCGCCTGCCATATATGGTTCCCCAGGACCCTCCTGGCCACACCATTGATCATGTGGGTGGAAGTATGGTGCTGGGCCAGCTGGCGTCTTCGTCCCTCATTCACGCATCCGGAGACCTCCATACCGGCCGCCCAACCGGTCATATCGCCAGAAACCCTGTGGACGATCAGATGGTCCTGTTTGAACACCTCCACAACCTCGATCGTGGTCGGGCCAACGAGAGTGCCTGTATCGTGAAGCTGCCCACCCGAGGTTGGATAGAAGGCCGTGGAGTCGAGCAGTACGTGCCCGTCCAGGACCTCAAGCACGTTCGCCCTGAACTCGAGGTCCAGGTAGTTATCAAAGTAGAGGATCCCCGTCTCCGGGTGTTCACCAAGGGCGATCTTGAGGTCCTTGACCGTCTGGGCCTTTGCGCCGGAGTTCGCATGAAGCTCGGTCACCCGTTTGTAGAAATCGGGTGGAACCTCAAGGTCAAGTCCCGATGCCCTCAGGAGATCGGGCGTTATCCCCTGGGAATCGTAGAGCTTCAGCATATCGTCTATCTTGATCCTCCCGCCCTGTTCCTCCTTCTTTTTCAATCTCCTCACGGTGGAGATCGCCTTCTCCTTGTTCGAGAAATACTTCTCCCTTTCGTGTTCAAGTATCTGTCTGACCTCATCTATGGAACCCAACATCTCCGGATACTGTGGGACCAGGTATTGGGCATGCCAATGGCATACGTCGCCTATATCGATGTCCCAGCCATTTGCCTGTATGAAGTCCATCGCCCTCCTGTAGATCAACCTGAGGTTGTATCCCCCT
>CBDVER010000475.1:0-1896 GCA_965373055.1 uncultured Thermoplasmata archaeon | reverse complement strand
ACATCGACATAAGCATCCGGTGTGGAATTATCATACTCATCTCGATCGGGATTCCAGAGGGTCAGGGTAAAATAGCCCAAACTGGAGGGGTTGAAATCCACTTCCCAGGTGATCTCATCGTTCTCCCAGGTCATTGTGAACAATTCAAGTGCACCTCCCGCAAGTGCGGCCTGAATTCCATCAAGACCGACCGAAGATGTGGGTGGCGGGGCCCCCTCGAAAAGGTATAGATATATGACATGCTCATTTGCGGATCCCTCTTTATCGAGGGTGATCACGATCTTCATGTGGTTGGAGTCCATGAGATCTGTTAGGTCCACCTCACTGCTTGTCATTCCGTTAGCACCGCTGTTGAGGTAGAGGGTATCATCGGGTATCACATCCCCTTCTCCATCATCATCTTCTTCCTCAATGCATCCTGAGACAATAACCATTAGAACAGCAACAAATATGCCTACGATCTGCAAATTCTTCATCTTTCTCTTCCTCCATGAATGGGCAGACATGGAAGTGAGCTGACCCTATAAAAAACCGATTCCTGGCCTAATATCAGATGAGAGGGTTTGGATCATATAATTCTCGGGCCACTATCTTGAGGGAGATCCGTCAGTTTGGAGACGTTGACCCTCAAAGGCTTTATTATATGTGCGATGGATTGAGGGCTCCCTGAATTCCGTTCGGGCAATATCCTGAACGTGGGACGAGGTGGTACCTTTGGCGGAAGGAACATTTGCAACCGTGATAAACTGCATGGACGGAAGAACACAGCTTCCCCTCATCGAATGGGCGAAGGAGAAGTTTGGCGTCGATCACGTGGACATGATCACGGAACCCGGCCCGGACGGCATACTTGCAAATGGGCCGGAGGAGCTGATCGGATCGATCAGGGAGCGCGTCCTGATATCCGTGGAGAAACACGGGTCCAGGAACGTCGTACTCGTATCCCATCACGATTGTGCAGGCAACCCTGTTTCAAAGGAAGAGCACATGGAACAACTATCGAGGTCTGTGGACCTCCTTCGATCATGGAAGCTGAACGCCGCTCTTTTCGGCGTATGGGTTGGAGCTGATTGGAAGGTCGTTCAGATATCAAGGTCATAGTTGGTATTGAACGTGGTTTGGATCGGATCCATGATTTGTGGAGACATATTATTAAGTGATCAGGTGATGCCATATTCAATAGATAACTGGAGATCGATCATCATGGACATTCAAAGCTTCTCTGTGCAGGAACTGCTGACGGCCGGATACAAGGCGGAGATCGAGAGCGAGAGGATCTACAACGACCTCGCCCAGATGGTCAAGAACAACTACCTGAAGTATAGACTCGAGTTCCTGGCCAAGGAGGAGAGGATGCATCAGGCGTTCATCAAGGAGCTGTACGAAAGAGAATTCCCCGAAAAGGAGATCGATATCAAGATGGATACCCCCGTGCCACTTCCGGAGATCAAGATCAAAAAAGGCGATATTCTCATCAGTGAGATATTCGGCCAGGTGATGGATGCGGAGAAGGCAGCGTCGGATTTCTACCTGGCCCTTGCGGATATGTACGAGCACGACTCGGATCTGGACAGCAAGCTCAGGTACCTGTCCAACATGGAGATGGGACACTACAAATTGATCGAGGCGGAGAGGGATTACCTTCGAAATGACGAGGATTACGACGTCTATTGGCCCATGATGCACACGGGCCTTTAGACCATCCCAAATCAGATATCTTCGTATGTTCATCCACCGACCTGGTGAGCAGATGGACGGCAAAGGGCACATGCAGGTTATCGATACGTCGGAGCTGGATCGAACCACTCCCGAGAAATGGACCAATTTCACCCTCTCCGAGGTGAATGATTCCCTCATCAGAATGGGCATATTCGAGGGTGAGTTCCACTGGCACCA
>CBDVER010000474.1:0-1899 GCA_965373055.1 uncultured Thermoplasmata archaeon | reverse complement strand
GATCATTTCAACGAGGAGGATATCAGGAAGATATCCGGGCCCGATACCAGGATAATATGCACGATGGATGCCAAGGAGGGGATCCGAAACCTCATAAAGATGTCCCCGGGCGAAAGGAGGGAAGAGGGAGGCATCATGATAGAGGCGCATAGAGCCTACAACCCCTCAAAGAAATTCCATCCAAAGGAGAACAACTGGATCGGCTATGTCCTTGATATCAAGGGTTACCGGATATACCACTCGGGGGATACCGACGTGATCCCCGAGATGGATGGGATCAAGGATATCGATGTGGCCATGCTTCCGGTGGGTGGCACCTACACGATGACGCCCGAGGAGGCGGCCGAGGCCGTATCGATGATCAAGCCCAAAAAGGTCATACCCATGCATTGGGGGGACATCGTAGGCTCCAGGGAGGATGCGGAGAAGTTCAAGAAGCTGGCGGACTGTGAGGTGGAGATCCTCGATATCCAGAAGTGACGTATCGAATAACCGACGCCCCCAACGGGCGATCATATTCGAAGATCGGGGTTGTTAACTCGATGGTATTTGATCTGCCTATTATTGTTGATCTACCGTGGACCTACCCATTTCTACATCGATCCGGGCGATATGTCAGGGGGGACAGATTAAATAAGTTCCTTACAATGGACGGGCGATGCGGGTACTAGGGATAGAATCCACAGCACATACATTCGGAGCCGGCGTGGTAAAGGACGGAGAGGTCCTGTCCAACGTGCGGAGGATGTACATACCTGAAAAAGGCGGGATACATCCGAGAGAGGCTGCCGATCACCATGTAGAGGTGGGCACATCCGTGGTTGCCGATGCTCTGGACATCGCCGCCATAGATGAGAGAGAGCTGGACCTGGTCTCGTTCTCCAGGGGGCCGGGACTGGGGCCCTGTCTCAGGGTGGGGGCGACGATCGCAAGGGTCATCTCCCAAAAGATTCGGATACCGATCCTCGGCGTGAACCACTGTGTCGCCCATATAGAGATAGGTCGGACCATGGGATGCTCCGATCCGGTCCTTCTCTATGCGTCCGGCGGGAATACCCAGATCATCGCCCATCTGATGGGCAGATACAGGGTGCTTGGCGAGACACTTGACATAGGCATAGGAAATATGCTGGATAAGTTCGGACGGGATATCGGGATCCCTTTTCCGGCTGGCCCCAGGATCGAAATGCTCGCCAGGGGAGAGGCCGTCGAGCCCTTCACGGACCACGAGATCGATCAGGAGGAGATCGGCCTGATCGATCTCCCCTATTCCGTCAAGGGAATGGACGTCTCGTTCTCCGGCATACACACCGCCGCGATAAGCCTGCTCGACAAGGGCCACCCGCTACCATCCGTCTGCAGATCCCTGCAGGAGACGGCCTTCTCCATGCTGTGCGAGGTCGCCGAACGGGCAATGGCCCATATCGGAACCGATGAGCTTCTCCTGGGGGGAGGGGTGGCGTGCAACTCCAGACTTCAGGAGATGGCCTCCATCATGGCCAGGGAGAGAGGCGGTAAAAGCTACGCCCCGCACAGATCCCTGCTTGTGGATAACGGCGCAATGATCGCATATCTGGGAGAGATAATGCACGGGGCGGGCATAGCACATGAGCTCAAGGATACCGTGATCGATCAGAGGTTCAGGACCGATCAGGTGGATATCCTCTGGAGGGAGAGGGGAAGGCCGGGGAGGATCACCACCCCCAATACCATCTCGCTGGAGGTTGGCACCGTCCCCGCCCCCGGGACCGTTCTTGGCAGGGGTGCAGAGGCGATGATCACGTCGGTCAAGAGGATGGAGATGGAGTGCGTATCCAAGAGGAGGGCGAGGAAAGGGTACAGGCTTGAGGCCATGGAGAAAAAGCTGACCATAACCAGGATGAGAAATGAGGTCCGGAT
>CBDVER010000473.1:0-1899 GCA_965373055.1 uncultured Thermoplasmata archaeon | reverse complement strand
AACGGTCTCATGGACCGCAAGTATATCGTCGGCCTCGTCAGCGGAGGTGTCATACTTACACTTGTACTCGCCACCTGGTTTGGAGGCAGCGTTATCTTCGGTGGGGAGGAGGCGGTGTACATAATAGATTTCGATCATGAGAGGGCGGCCATTCACGTCAGGGAGCTCTGTAGCAACGGGCCGAGGATGTCGGGATCGGAGGAGGAGAGGCTGGGTGCGGAGTACATTGCCGCCCAGTTCAAGGATGCAGGGCTCGAGGAGGTACATATCGAGACCTACTCGGTCCCCATGTTCGAGGTGAGGAGCACCAGCATATCCCTTGTGGAGTACGGGCCGCTGGGAACGGTGCCAAGGCCACTTGGGGATAAGATAACCTTTGATCACCTGACGGAATATGTCTTTCAGGGGTACTCGGGCTCTTTGAACTGGAGGGATTTCCGCGACGACCTTGATGTGATCAATATCGGGAACGGGACGGACGAATCCACCTACTCCGCCTCCAGGGGCAGGGTCTGCCTGATCGAGCAGACAGCTGACACTCCCCCCAACAAGGAGGTGTATTTTCACGCTTACAACGCGGGAGCGGAGGCGATCATACTTCAGAACACCTGGAGGGGGGAGAGCATGGGCTTTTTACCCATGTTCAAGACGAACCAGAATCCCGTGGAGTACGATGATTATCCCGATATCCCCTTCTTCATGGTGTCGAAGGAGATGGGGGATGTCATCCAGCATCAGACCCCCGGATACAGGCTCAGAATGGACATAGACGTCTGGATCGGCAACCTGGACATCAGGGTAGTTGTCGGGGATATACCCTTATCCACCGGCTCCGGGGATATCATCATGTTCACGGCCCATCACGACACCTGTTACAACACCATCGGCGCTGTGGACAATACGGTCGGTCCGGCGTCCCTTATAGAGATCGCCAGGGGCATGGTCGATTCCGGGCGCTCCTTTTCCAAGACCGTGAGGTTCTGCACCTTCGGCGGGGAGGAGGAGGGGCTGTTCGGCAGCATCGAATACTATGAAGCCCACAGGGCCGAACTGAGCTCCAACCTGGATATCGTCCTCAATTTTGACATGGCCCATACCGACAGGGAGGCCATGTCCGTTTCCATGGTCACCAACTGCAACTCCACGCTGGGGAAGCTGAAGGAGATAGGGGACCAACTCCTCAGGATAGAACCTTCATTGAAGGATTACACCATCGGGTACGGCTACAACGATCTCCAGATACCCTACTCGGATTACTGGCCGTTCGTTCAGGGTGGGTCCAGGGGTGTTGCGGCCTGGGGTTCGGGCTGTGATGAATATCATACATATCTTGATGACATGACCCATCTGAACCCAGAATCGATGCAGATAGAGGGGCGGATCCTCGGATCTTACGCCCTTGCGAGCGCTACATGATGTTCCAACCCCCTCGATATCCCTATATTTAAATAGTGACCGGTGGGTTTTACCGGTGATATGGTCAAGATGGGCTCGTTCAGGGGTAAGGTCGCTTTGATCACAGGCGGATCCAGTGGGATCGGACTGGAGACCGCAAGGAAACTTCACTCGAGGGGAGCAGATATCCTGATAGCTGCCAGGGATGAGGAGAAACTGAAGGCCGCCGCATCCACTATCGGCGAGAGGACATCGTGGTACGGCCTGGACGTCTCCGATTGGGAGGCCGTATCCTCCCTCTCGGAGAGGATATCAAGAGAGAGGGGGATGATAGATATCCTCATCAATTCAGCTGGTATGGTGCACCCATCCGAGCTATCCAAAATGGACCCAGGGATCATGAGAAGGACCGTGGACGTGGACCTTATGGGGACGATGAACATCTGCAGGGCGTTCCTTGGATCGATGAACCGGCCTGGCTATATCGTGAACATCAGCTCCATG
>CBDVER010000472.1:0-1902 GCA_965373055.1 uncultured Thermoplasmata archaeon | reverse complement strand
TTACGTGGATGTAGGATTTCCTCTGCATGCCGTCGCCCAATATCTCCAGCTGTGTAGGGTCGGCTTTGAGCTTGTGGTAGAAATCGAACAGTATGCCGTGCGTTGACCTCGATCCCACAACATTGGCGAACCTGAACACGGATGCCTTTATGCCGAAATTATCCGAGAAGGCGGATATGAGGGCCTCCGCTGCCAGCTTCGATGCGCCGTACTGGGATATGGGCATAAGCGGGCCATAATTTTCCGGCGTCGGCAGTACGGTTGCGTTGCCGTACACCGTGGAGGTGGACGTGAACGAGATCGAAGGGGGAGATCCAGCCTTGACCTTCCTCATCGCCTCAAGGAGGTTGTAGGTGGCTATGATGTTCTGCTCCACGGATACCCAGGTATCGTCGGCACCCACCCTGACGTCCGGATTGGCGGCGATGTGATAGACGTGGTCAACGCCCTCAAGTGATCCGATCAGGTCGGGGTCAGAGACCAGGTCCTTTTCGATGAACTCGATCCTGTCAATGCAGTGGGAGAGGAACTCCTTCTTACCTGAGGAGAGGTTGTCATACACCTTCACACTGTGTCCCCTTTCCAGAAGGGCATCCACCATGTGGCTCCCTATGAATCCCGCGCCTCCGGTTACGAGATAGGATCTTTTGGCCATGGGAGGCGTATGAAATCATCCGATATAATCATGAGTGTTCCTGATCGTTTGAGCTTTGATCCCTCTTCTTTCCCAGCCCCTTGACCATCTCCTTGGGTTTCCTGGCCGCCTCTCCGATCCTCTGGGAGGTGTCAATGAAAACATCCTTTGCCTCCTCCATCCCCTCTCTGGTCATCTCTATCGTCTCCAGGGTCGCCTCGTGGGCCAGCTCGAAGGGAAGTGATGCCGTCTTCATCCCCAGGTCCAGTCCCGTGTCTATCGCTGCAGCAGTAACCTTCTGCGCGGAATCGAAGCCCTTCAGCCCCATCTCCTTCGTCCTCCTGGCCACCTCCTCCCCCCTGGGTCCCATCTTCCCTATGGGCTTTGTGGTCAATTCGAGATTTCCCTCCACCATCTTCCTGCTGAACTCCTGGACTGTTGTCTTTGTGGTCTTGGTCCTGCTGATCGCCGCCTCGGCGGCGGCCTTCCTCCTTATCTCGGTTCTCTTGATCGTCTCCTCCGTCAGCGTAAGGCCTTTATCCACAATTCTATGCGATCTCTCGGCCGCCTCCCTTGGAAATCTTATCACGTAGATAAGAAGCATCACGGCAAGCACGACTGCAACGATATTGATGATACTTACATCCAGTATGTAATTGAAGATTATTGACTCATTCAGAACGTCCATCATCATGTCGGTCAGATAGGCATATGAAAAGGACCCTATGACAGATCCGATGAAAACGGCCAGCAGAACGCGGTATGGTTTCATTCCCACGATACGGCCAAGTACGGTTCCGCCGACTCCGCCGGACCCGTTGAACGGGACCAGAACGAAAAGCGTTGTCAGCGTGAACGTGGCCCTCTTGAACCACCAGCTCTTTTTGGCCTTCCTTCTTCCCTTCTCCTCGGTCCTTTGAAGGGCCGGGCCGAACAGTGGAAGCTTCTTGACCCAATCGTAGTTCCAGATCAGGAAAGTGCAGAAACATAGGTCGATCATGGTCGTGGCAAACCCAATGAAGAACGGGGGGACGCCCTGCTTGATGCGCGTGGGGATTATGGTCTCCTTTCCCAGTGGGGGGACCGTGTAGAAGATCCACCCGTACAGAAGCTCATAGGCCTCGTCCCACCCCTTCATGAAATAGAGGATCGTGACGGTGGTTCCTATGAGTATCAGAAGGACGACGAACGGGAACACGAATTGGAATATCTTGGTGGTCCTATCCTTCTTCTCGATATCGGTCTCAAGGAGCCGGCGGACCAGGGAC
>CBDVER010000471.1:0-1902 GCA_965373055.1 uncultured Thermoplasmata archaeon | reverse complement strand
GCCTCCTCCCCGGACTTGAGATGGGATCCGGGGTGCATTACCAGATGATCGACCTCGAGGCGGTCTGCGCGCACCAGCTCGTCGGCGAAGGCATCAACGGACCTGAGGAACGGCTCATCCTGGGGGTTGCCCAGGTTGATCAGGTAGGAGTCGTGACAGACGAGCGGATAGAGCCCGCTCCCGCGCATCGCGGTTTTGAATGCTTCAACCTCCTCCTCCTTCAGCGGTGGTGATCTCCACTGCCTCTGGTTCTTGGAGAAGATCTGGAGCGTGTCCAATTTCAGCTCCAGGGCTCTTTCTATGCTGAGGGGCAGCCCTCCGGCTATGCTCATATGGGCTCCGAACCTTCCCATGGGGTATCCTCCAAATTGACCTGATCAGGCTTCCTCGAACATATCCTTGCCCACGCCGCAGACCGGGCAGAGCCACTCCTCTGGCAGGTCCGCGAACTCGACGCCCGGATCCACCCCTGCGTCAGGGTCGCCTTTTGCTGGGTCGTAGATATAACCGCATGCTATGCATCTCCATAGTCCCATTTAACACACCTCCGATTTGATATTGTCTATAGGTGGATTGGCCACTACGTTGATTAATTTTCCCGAAGGTGGGTCGAGGCCAGGCGTGAAAGGACGTTTTCCAGGTTCTCCACGTTGTCGTACTCCTCAACTATCCCCTTCCACAGGAGAGGCTCTTTCTCGAGGGATCGGACGAAGGCCGTGACCGCGGGGACCGCCCTGATGAGGTTGTCCACGATGGTGACGTCGGCCGTTCTTGCGGTTCTGGAGAGGGGGTTCAGGTCGATCGTGATCACCCTCTTGCCCATATCCTTCAACGCCTGGCATCGGTCCCCGTCCTCCAGGGGGACAAGAACGACATCCGCCGTGAAAATGCCCTCGTCCGTGCACATCGCACGGGCGTGGTCCAGGCCGGGGATCTCCCTGTCCGGCCTCTCTCCCAGTACCTTTCTGCACCCCACATCCCGCATTCTATCAGCAAGTGCGGACACCCTCTCCTCGGTCCTGTGGAATATGTTGATCTCCACCGGGCACTCAAGCGCGTCCGAAAGCAGCCTGATATCCTCCGGCACCAGCGCGCCCACGTTCCCGTTGACGGAGATCACCGGATGCTCGGCCGAGAGGAGCATCGCCGCGCTTACCCTCTCCGCAAGGCTCCCCTCCTCCGTTGTCCTCTCCCCCAGGAGATAATCGAACGCCTCCCCCCTGCCGTGAGCGATCAGCCCCTGTGTGGCGACCAATCCCTCCTCCCACCCCTTCACCAGCTTGTCTCTCGTCATCAGGGATACGTAACGGGGGTGGCTTTTGGGTGGCTCCATGGAATTCGCTCCTTGTGACCCAAAAGGCTTCTTTACCTTATTTCCTTTTCACCCATATGATCCGAAGATACCTCGAGCTCTCCGTTCAGGCGATCATCAACGCCACGGAAGATGCCGAGAAGGTGATGGAGGCGCTGACAAACCTGCTTGGGGAGGAGCCGCCTAAAGATGTGGAGGCCGAGGAGCTGGAGGGAGTTTACAAGAACCCCATAACGCTGGTGAGGATAAGATACAGGAGGGGGCGGGACATCTCCCGGATCCTGTCCAGATGGAACGGCATGCCCTTCTGGAATGAGGCGATGGAGAGGGTGGAGGAGAGGCTGGACGATGGCCTTGACATGCACGTCAGGGTGGGCAAGGGTTCAGCATACCGGGGCGAGATCGAGCTCTGGCGAAAGGGTGGGTCCATTCAGATAACGTTGAAGGTTGCCACATATCCCTCTTCGAGGGAGCGGACACTGGAGATATTGAGGGAGGGGCCCCTGTCGTAGGCAATATCCCAAAAGGTGGGAAAACGGTATTATACACTTTTGACCCTTACATCAAAAGTGATGGGTCCAACAAATGGG
>CBDVER010000470.1:0-1908 GCA_965373055.1 uncultured Thermoplasmata archaeon | reverse complement strand
TCCAAGTATCCAAAGTATCCAACGAAGATCAGCTCCCCACTTTCATCAGCCTCTATGTGCATGACATATCCCTAAAGAAGTGGCGTGTCGGAAAGGGAGCTGTCTATCGTACCATACTCCCCGGCAGTAAAAGTGCCCGTGAGAACGAGTACTATCAGAAACAGTATAATTCCTATAATAACAGGTTGAATCCTCATTTTTTCCCCCCATTGGATCCTCGGGTCATTCGCATCGGATATGATCGAACTTCCCGTTTTTACATATTGTTATCCGCTTTTAATTGTTTCTAGAAATTTCCATATGATCAAGGGGTGGGATCAAGTAGTGAATGGATGTCACTATCCTGCTGGATGTTTATCTGAATATTAAGCTATAATTTTTGTTTAAGACTGAAAATACCCATATAATTCCCCACACATATTCTATCTGTTGGGAAATAAGATGGTTCCTGAAAAGAAAGATAAAAGGGATGATATGAAAAACGGAGGTGATAGATGAGATCGATAAAGCAGTCTCCTGAGCAGTTCAAAGGGGTGATCGAAGCCCTCCGGTCCGGAGGGCCGTCATGTCGCCCATTTCAGTCCATAGCCCACGATCGGGTCGAGCGTGGGGACTCAAATGAGTCGTGGACCTTCCCCGGCCCGGACAGAGTGTGTCCGGGTGCAGCGGGACGAGAAGAGAGGATTTTGAGACCCCGGCGGGGGGCCACAAACCCCCCGCCAAATCTTTTTCAGATGAGGTCCGGGTGCATTTTCAGCTTCTTGCACCTGTCGCTGACCTTCACGATATCGGTGAGCCCCTCCTCGGTGATCACGCCTGATAGATACTTCAGCGGCGTCCTGTCAAAGTAGAAGTTGTTCACGTTCAGGTCCATCGTCCCCTCATACAGCTCCGAGGGGTCCTTGGTCTCGTCGAAGGGCATCCTGTACTCCGAGGGGATGAACTTCTCTGTGCCGCAGAGGGAATAGACAGGTTTCCCCAGCTCTCTGCCGGTTATGACCAACCCTTTTGTCCCGGCCTTGTTGACCAATCCCGATGAGGAGATGGAATCGGCCCCGATCAGCACGAGGTCAACGTCATCCATCCTCTGAAAGAGGCCGCAGTCCGCGACCAGCTCAACGTCGATGCCCCTTTCTGTTAATTTCTCCGCCAGCGCGACCCCCTCGAGTATTGGCCTCGCCTCGGAGAGTATAACGTGATACTCCTTTCCCTTCTCCGTGGCCTTGAGGAACGTTTCAAGGATGGTTGAACTGTTGGAATAGGTCATAACCCTCGCCCCGTCCTCTATCATGTCGGATCCGTAATCCGCGACCTTGTGCAGGGAGCTGTTGATCCTCTTCATGTAATCGTCGCAAATAGTCTCGACATTATCGATGCCCCCAGCGTCCATCTCCCGGAAAAGGAGGTTTCCCAGGTTGATCAATGGGGCCATGGCTGGCTGTGCCCTGGCAAGCTCGATAGCCACCTCCCTGATATATTTCCCTATCTCTTCAGCATCGTCCATCTCCAGTCTGCCTTGTCTAGCTGCCATCTGGATGGTGAGGGCGGTCCTTATGGAAAGCGTGACCGAACCGCTGGTGTTGTCGCTCCTTATCTCCTCGA
This sequence comes from uncultured Thermoplasmata archaeon, assembly GCA_965373055.1. GTDB lineage: Archaea > Thermoplasmatota > Penumbrarchaeia > Penumbrarchaeales > Penumbrarchaeaceae > JAGLEG01. The sequence continues at coordinate 306 of CBDVER010000470.1, read as the reverse complement.
TGCGGTCCCTGATCAGCTGTGGTATCAATATAGGCCTCCTTGCGGCTTCCATTGTTCTCAGTAGTAATTATCTTCTTCTGTCGAAAAGGGGCAAAGTCTTGTTGGGGACAATGAGGTCGAAGTAGGTGACCTGAGGATCATTCAGCGGACCGGTCGGGACGAGATCAAAAGATAGGAACCAGATACTTTTATTTTTGATCGAGCAAGTAAAACCACGTATGGTTTCACGTTGGGAGCCAGTCGGAGACTGTTATCGATTATAGGCAACGACTGGCGACTATGACCAAAGGAGTTTTTAATCGAATA
>CBDVER010000469.1:0-1911 GCA_965373055.1 uncultured Thermoplasmata archaeon | reverse complement strand
GGAGATATAATCAAAATTAACCGTTATTGATCATTCAAGTGAATTGATGAATTGCCCTTCAGGGATGAAATCGATCCTCTCCATCAGGGTTGATAAGGTCAATTCAAATTCCTTATCTGTTTGATGAGCCTTTTTCATCAAGTATTCTTTATATTTATAGATCTCAGTGAGAAGATATTCCGGTGCAATGAACTGGAATTTTTCATTCAGAATTATCATTCGTGTAATGGAATCTTTGATGAGACCGGCCATTACTCGATTTGAATCTATGACCAGTTTCATGCGTTTTTCTTCCTTCGATAATGGTTGTATATTCCTTCTTTGACCTTTTCGTCCAGATCCATGATATCTTCTTCCGTGAGCTCACTTTCTGATGTAAGAGCATCCAGGAGGGACAATTTCTTTGCATATTCTGAAATAGCCCTTCTTGCGATCTCGCTCCATCTGATCTCACCATGTTGTTTCATTATCGAATATATATCTTCAGGGAGGGACAGTGTAATATTCGGCATGTATATCGCACATAACTATGTGATATCACATATATATTCATTTCCACTTAGCGTGAAAGTAGGAAAAAACACGTCCTGCTACCACCAATTCGGGAAACATTCACAAGGCTGTTCATAGATACTTGATCCATTTCATTCAAGGGGTTGACAGCATATCAAATTTTCCGACCTGTTCGATCAAGAGACGTCAACGGATATGGTCCAGGCTGAACGATCCACGCAGGTCGAAGTTCCTGTCCGAAAAGCTGTATTCTATCCACGCCCTGCTCATAACGTCCCCGCCCCCCTCGATCCGGAGGTGGTACTTCAGGTCCTCCAGCTTGAAGTCAAGGAAACCTGACATAACGTGTTTCATCGTCTGTATCACCGACGGGTCATGCATGCCGTGGTCCACGATGTTGATGGATGTGCACCCGTACCTCTTGTTCTTCGCGTTGAGAACCTGGAAGAAGCGGAACACGTGTAAAGGCTCGATATACGTAAGCAGTGTCGACAGAGAGAAGAACACCATCCTGTGATGCTTGTGCTTCTTTATTATCTCCTCCTGGAACGTCTCCATCGCGGTCTGAAGAGCATCCAGGTCGGTGGTCTTCTCCACGTAGATCGTATTGGGATATTCTCCCTTGAGCCCCATGGACCTGGAGTAGAGGTCGATGTACTTCATCAAACCCCTCTCCTCATAGGCATCCACCTTGGGTATGATATTTCGGAGCTGGTTCTTTATCTCCTCCGGCGTATGCTGAGTGGTGACGTATATCACCGGGACGCCCTTCTTGAGTCCCTCGGCGATGAACAGGTTGGTGAACGTCCTCCTGCCCGAATATGCCGGGCCGAATAGCAGGAAGTTGGATGAGTGCGGTAGGCCGCCGTAGCAGCGGTCGTCAATCCTCCTTTTGCCCGTGCGGACCTTGTCCGTCTCCTGTGCGGATTCCACAGCCATCTCCATGGAGATCTCCTTGTCCACCATCTTCCCCTCCATGTCCCGGAGCTCCCTCTCCTTCCGCCTGAGGTAATCCTCCTTCTCCCTGAACTTCAGCTCCAGGTCGCGAAGCTGTTTCTGCCTGTTGGCCAGCTCCTCTCCCATCTCGGCTACCTGGGAACCGTCCTTCATGGACCTCATCGATTTCATCTGCTGATCGATCTGCTTCCTCTCCTTGATCATCAGCTCCTGGCGCCTGGCAAGCCTCTCCTCCGAGAACGCCAGCTCATTGACCCTGTCCTTGAGCTCCCGTTCCAGTATCTTCACCCGCAGCTTGTCTGACTCGAGCAGGTCGCCCGAGTTCTCCAGGTCCTCGTTCCGTCCCCTGAGCCGGTCAACCTCCCTCGCCAATCCATCTACCTTGTTCTGATAGTTCCCCTCCATGACCATGAACCGTTTCTTGTACTGTTCATCGACCTC
>CBDVER010000468.1:0-1912 GCA_965373055.1 uncultured Thermoplasmata archaeon | reverse complement strand
GATCCTGCTCCCCGTTGCGCTGGTATTTCCACTTGTCCTGGTATCTCAAAGGGACCTCCGGCTTCCCAGAAGATACCTGCTTGCGCCCCCGTTGATCATGGCCTCGACCCTTTTCATAATGATATATGACTCAACGGGATCGATCCTCCACTCCGGATACGGGTTCGTCCTGGTCCTATCTGCGAGCTCGATAATGATCGAGGTCCCCGGCCTGATACTGAAGTGGAAGGAGAGGATAGAGGAGAGGTACTCCATCGTTCTCCTGATGCTGGTGGTGGGGATGTTCGCCTTCTACGTGTACTATGCCTGGACGGAGGTGTACATGTCGGAGCTGATCGTGCCCTCGGCGATGATAGGCGGGATCTTGCTCTGGCTTCTGTTCAAACCCCATGAGATCTCGATCACAAGGTCCTCCAAAAAGGGAAGAGGGAGTGTATTCAGAAGAAGAATAAAAAGGACAATTGTGCCGGACAGGACCACTCTGATCCTGTTCATGTCCGCCCTGATCATCTCCGTGCCGATATCCATAGGAGTATTCGCAGAGGATAACTTCTTCCAGCAGGACCCCATGGACCAGAGGCCCACGATGCAGACCATCATGGACGTTGCGGATTGGATCCAGGAAAATTCGGGAAAGGATGACAACATTCTCGCATGGCATCATTTCGCAGTTCAGGCTCACAGAGAGACGATCATCGAGCCCTCCAACGCGCAAAGATTGAACCCCCTCCCCGTGATAGAGGATATGGTCCACATGAACGTATCCGTGTTCGTACGGGATTACTATACGACGGTGGTACTATGGACCGAACAACCCATATTCCAGCAGTTCATCTTCGAATATTATCATCTGGATACCGTGATCGATGGGAACGAGTGCTGGCTCAGGAACGAGGAGCAATCAAAAAATTTGAATAGGGATGAGCTCATGGCTATTCTGTTGAAGGAGTAGTGATCACATGAACAGGTTCTGGTTCCTTGTGGCCATCGTTGGTCTCGTCCTTACCGCGGGATGCATTGATGAGAGGGATGATCCCAGATCGGATCCCGGGGAGGAGGGGGATCTTGTCCTTCATGTCCTGGGGGTCCCCCTGGACGAGGGCGAACTTGGGACCATGTCGGTCCCCCTGATCGGCGTCAACTTCGTCGATACCGACGTGAAGCATCACTGGAACATGCCCTCCAACGTCACCGGGGTCATGGTGAACGTATCGTGGACGGGGGAGGCGTGGGACCTGGAGCTCTCCATGGGCATCGGTGATTGCCCCCACTCGGGGACCTCCGTTAACAATACGTCCGGGTCAGACAGACAGCTCTCCATTCAGTACTGGGCCAGTGGGGAAGATACCCGGGATGAGACGCAGTGGTTCTGTCATCTCGGCCTGGAGAACCCCTCCTCTCACAGGGGGGAATCGATCGATTACCTCTTCGAGGTGTACCTGTTCACCTACGACGAGGATTGCGGGGACGCCTGTGCCGTCTGATCATCTTGAGAGCTTTTTCAGCAGGGCGTCGATCCTATCGCCCTGCGGCAGTTTTCCCTCGAATATCAGCTCTCCATCGACGATAAGCGCAGGAGTGAGCATCACCCCTTTTTCGGATATCTCGTTGACATCCTCCACCTTCACCACATCAGCCCTGATATTCCCCTTTTTTATAGATCTGTTCACCATCTGATGTAGCCTCCTGCATTTGGCGCATCCCGGACCCAGTATCTCTATTCTCATCATCATCACCATCTATCCGAATAAATTGCCATATATGAAACCGGCCATCGTCGACATCACTATCACCAGCGAGATATAGGCTGCGGTCCTCCTTCCCCCCATGATCCTGTAAAGGACTATCATGTTCGGAAGGCTCACAGCAGGCCCTGCAAGGAGAAGGGAAAGTGCGGGTCCGGCGGCCATAT
>CBDVER010000467.1:0-1914 GCA_965373055.1 uncultured Thermoplasmata archaeon | reverse complement strand
CCGAGCTGTTCCTCGACCCGATGGGATGGTCCGGAAACCAGTTCTTCTGGTACAAGGCGGTATTCACCGTCGCCGTTCTCGCCCTATCGGTGAGCATAGATAGAGGTTGGTGCCGGTACCTCTGCCCTATCGGCGCGATGTACGGCCCAACCAACAAGTTCGCCCTGACCGATATCAAATTCGATAAAGGAAGCTGTATAGACTGTCAGCTTTGCATCAGGGAATGCCCCATGGGCATCAATCCAAAGGAGAACAAGAGGGACGTCGAGTGCATACGATGTGGGAGATGTGTCGATGTCTGCCCCACCGACGCCCAGAAGTTCACACTTGTAAACGACGATATCAAGGGGGTGTTTCGAAGATGAGAGGCAGATCCGACCCCATTCCCAAATATGGTGGAAAACCCCTTCCTGCAATAGCAACGCTGGCGGTCATCATGATCATGCTCACAGGGGGCATAGGTGCCTTCGTATGGGGCTATCTTGATGAGGGATACGAGGAGGTGGAGAAACTGGCATCCGTCAAATGTCTCGGATGCCTTGGCCTCGATCCGAGGATCGACGGTTTCTCGGAGTTCTGGCGGGAATATCCGGATGGTCATGAGAACGAGGGCGAAGCGGTTAAACACAAGCCCACGGTCAAGAACGCTTTCGATGATGGAGACATCTCCGTGGTCATCCTGTTCTTCTGGGGGCCCGGATGTGTGCCCTGCGCCGAGCAATGGGAGGAGATGTCGGCGTTGAACATCTCAAGCGGAGATGAAAAAGGAGGACGTGAGGGAGATGCGTATCCCGAGCTTGGATTGTATTCCATAGATGCGACCAATGATAAGGAGGATCTGTACTGGACATATCATTTCAACGGTAAGAAGGAGTACAACGGCATCCCGATGACGGCGTTCCTCTTCCGGATCGGAGATGACATCTGGTGGTGGTCACACTACGGTAAGATGGATGCAAAAGAGGTGGCGGATATGATAGAGAACATTCCCGAGATCAGGGAACATCTCAAGCTATCCTCCGAATATCACGATATATCCCACGCTTGAGAAGGAGGTTGGAATACGGATGGAGATATTGATCATCGGAGGCGGCTCGGTCGGGGAGAAGCTCGCATCGGAGCTTGGAGAGCCGTTCAACATCCTTGAAGGAGATCCATCCAGGGTATTCGAGCTCAGGAACAAGCTGGACGGCTCCGAGGTCAGGTCCCAGGTCTTCCACGGGGACGGTAGCAGCAGGGACGACCTCGAGAGGGCGGGGGCGAACACATGCGATGTCGGGGTGGTCCTTATGAACAAGGACATGGAGAACCTCCAGTGTGCGATGATCCTGAAGGATATCGGCGTCAAGAGGATCATAGCCAGGGTGAACCAGGCGTCGAACATGTACAGGTTCATAGGTATCGGGACCGAGGTGTTCCTTCATCCCATGGGCCACGAGGAGGGGCTGATAAGGACCATGTTGTTCCCCGACATGAACCACGCCATCCAGGTTTTCGTGGGGGAGCGATCTCCCGCCATAGGGAGGTCCATCAGGGAGCTCGACCTTCCCTCCGGTTCCATGATCGGAGCGATCCTGAGAGGGGATGAACTGCTTCCGGGAGACCCCGGGACGGTCATACGATCCGGCGATCTGATCGCCATAGATACCATCGGCAAGAAGGCCAAGGAGGTCTGGAAGATATTCTCCATAAGCGGAAAGGGAGACCTGGGTGGACATCTGCTCTTCCCGCTTTTCAAGGACCGCTCCCTGGAGGCGATCAAGGAGGCAGAGCTTCTGGCGCTCAGGCTGGGCTCGGAGATCGCTTTCATCGTGCAACCCGGAAGGGAAGATTTGCATACAACGGCCATGGGTTTCATCTCCACGAAGATCCCCACAAGCTCTATCACATCCGGGGAGAAAGGTAAGATGGTCA
>CBDVER010000466.1:0-1922 GCA_965373055.1 uncultured Thermoplasmata archaeon | reverse complement strand
GTAATCGCTCAGAAAGTATCGGTTCAGATCATATTCGATCTGTCAAAGTTGGGATACCGCTTGAACCATTGAACCCCTGGTTCACACACGATGGATCCCACTATTTCATGATATATTGTAGTATTGCCTGTACCACGAAATGAAATATTCCAGCTGGATCGGATCATTGTTCCCCACGTTGAATATCAATTTTGTTGGCGGGATCGATATCGGAGATCTTTTTCAATATCGACCTCCGAATATCATCAAGTCCGGGAACCATGTTCATGAGGCTCTTCATATCCCTTTCCCATTCGTTATCGGTTACCACGTAGCATCTCAATATCTCCTCGATCCCGATAGGTTCCATTTCCACATCCACGAATTTGGATCTCACCAGTTTCTCCGATATGATGAACCCCTTTTCAAGCATGAACCAGACATCGTACAGATCCCTTGCCTTTTTTCTCTGAACGAGTGACCTGATCTTCTCCGCCAGTATCTCTTCTTTCGCCATGGACCTGATCATGAACGTCCCGGTATCCGGATACTTGTCCATTACCGTATTCCATTCCGGCTTGCCCCTCACCTCGTATTTTGAGAACTCCAGTTCCATTGATCCCTCCGAGATGGGTGTTCCGTTGTACAGAGGACCCTGATATCTCAACCTTGCGAGAAATACGTTCTTCCTGTCGTCCCTGTGAACGATCCTCGCCGGTATCCCTGTCCTCTCAAGACCCTTTATGCCATCTCTCAACAATACTTCGGGGTCCCCCCCGATCATATTGAAATCCAGATCCTCCGAATATCTGTTGAGGCCGTATACCTTTCTCAGACATGTTCCTCCCTTGAAAACAGGGGACCGGTTCTTTGCATAAATATGTCTGAGCAAAATGGATTGTATATAATCAAGTTCCATCACATGAAGCGGAACGGGATCGGGATTGAAATTCTTTAATTGTTTTCTTGTAAGCAATGGATCACCCGAGTATCATCCAGCGTTTATTCTTCTTTCCGATCCTTTCGGAAGATGGGTCCAGGGGTATGTACACCCCGGATATCCTTTCTTTCAGTTCATCGATCGGACCGTCGATACCCATGGTCTCCAGAAGGTATCCCAGCCTGGAGTTCAGGGATCTGATATTCATCCTCATGGCGTATTCGATCATCAGGTCCACATTGAGATCAGCTTTTTTCATTGCTGACATTATCTCGCCGATACCACCGGAGTAATGAGGATATTCCAGGCAGTCAAGGAACAGTTTCTCTTTCTGGGCAATGATGATATCTCCCATTTTCTCGTATCCGAAGAAATGGGAGCTCTTGACGAATCTCACAGTACGATCCATCATATCGATGGGGATTTTTTGAGCTGTTGTCATTACATATACTGTGGTGGGAACCTGGGTTGTGTAACTGTATATGTATAGTCCCGACCACAATGAGATGTAGGATGGTACGATGATATGGCTCGCTATCTCGTATATGTCCCTCTCTTTCAGGTCATTCTCGGGGAGATACTTACCCTTTTCAAGCCTGAAGAGCAATCCCTTTTTGACCATCCTGTTCAGGATCCTGTAGGTGTTATCGATCGGTTCTCCCAGTATGCTGGAGGATATCAATGGGGTGATGATCTCTATTGATCTCAAGGAGACCTCCTCGAGAAGATATCTCTCCCTGGATGATATTCCTGAATATTTCATATATTTATTCTCCCATTATATGAGAGATAGGCATTGTGATATATAATTATTGTTCTTATCTGCTACTCGAGTGAACCAAGTTATCATGATGATGGCACCGGAGAGGATAGCTCCCCGCATCTGCAGTTTGAATCTGTTGATCGTGATGGATGAGAGAGTTGATCGGATCTCTTCTCCAGGTCGAACCAATCTCTGATTGGTAAAACAATGGGACAGTGACTCCAGGTCGAATCATTCAAA
>CBDVER010000465.1:0-1922 GCA_965373055.1 uncultured Thermoplasmata archaeon | reverse complement strand
TTTTTGCCTCCTCCATCCTCCCAAGCTGCTGCAGGCACCTTCCCAGGGAGTAGATGGCAGGATAGTACCTATCATCCATCTCCAGGGCCTCGCGGTATCTCCTCTGCGCTCCTTCGAGATCTCCAAGGGCCTCCCTTATCAGGCCCAGGTTGTTCAATACACGGGGATTGGACCAGCCGCTCTCAAGGATCCCCAGCAGGCCCTCCTGGGCATCCTCCATCTCCCCCGTCTTGATCAAGACTATCGCCCTATCGTAGGCGACCTCCAAGGGGGCCTCAGGGTCCTTCAGGGCCCTGTTGTAGTACTCGAGTGCAGGAAGAAGATATCCCAGCTCCCTGTGAATGAAGCCGAGGGTGGATAGGATCTGCCACTCTGGCTGTGCCCTGCCTTCCAGGGCCCTGTAACACATATTTGCCCACTCCCACATCCGCCCCTGAAGGAACGCCTCCCCAAGGGCGATCATCCTGATGACGTCGCCCCCATCATCATCACCTTCCGGCCAGCCGTCGGATGACATGACCTCGAGGGAGGCCTTCGCACCGTCGAAATAGCCCCTGCACCCATCGGCCATCTCGAAAACGGCCCTGGCATCCTCGAACTCATACCTGGTAAGATGGACAAGGCCTTTCAGCTCCCACGCCCTCCCGAGGGAGGGGTCCATGTTCAGGGCCTGGTCAAGGTGCTCTTCCATGGGCCCGATATCGGAAAGCCCAAGCGCTTTCTCGGCCTCCTTGAGATGCGAGACCGCCTCGACGTGCTCCTGATATTCCGGGCCCTCCATATCTCTACCCCTTTACTTCCTCCCACCCCTCCTCATTCAGTACCTCTTCGTGGGGGCGCGACCTGAAACAGTGGGTGGGGAAATGTCTCGAGCATCGGCCGCAGCTCAATATCGATGAGCCGTAAGGGGAGAGTTTTGAGAAACACATGGGGCAGATGGGCATCTCCCTTGAGGTCCAGCTCAAAGCGATGCGGTGGCCCTCTCGGCACTCCCTCCCAACCCCCTCGATGAATATCTGGGTGGTGGCCCTCTTCACGATCTCACCGCCCATCAGCCTCAGGCCCGTCATGGGGATCTTCTCCCCCCTGACACCGTGCTCAATGTCCAGGGGAATATCCTTCGTTGGCGCCCCACAGGAGGGACAGGGTTGGGATGGGTCGAAGCTGGAATCCCCCTCCTTCACCTTTTCCAGCTTCCGGCTGTGCTGTTCCTCCCTGGCGGCAACCATATCATGGCCGCACTTGTGGCAGTTTGGAGCCTTGGTATCGAGCTGATATGCCGAACAGTTCGGACAGTACTGCGTGTTGATCACCTCTTTCTCATAACGATCCGGACGACCGGAAAAATGATCTGAATTTGCCCTTCTTCCATAATATCAATGCAGTACCGATGACGGCCAGCAGGAGGAATATGAGAACGGGAGCTGAAGTGCCCGATGAGAATATCCCTCCAACCTGCTCCTTCTCCCTCAGCGTGAGCTCAACGGTACCATCCCCGTTGTGAACATATCTGATATCCCCCTCCAGGTTCGATCCCTTTCCGGAGATCGTGTAATCTGAATGCTGGATGTGGTCCGAATGGGCGACGCCGTTTCCGTCCGCGGTGAGGTTGATGCGGGATCCGTCCTCATTGGATACCAGCTCCACAGCCGCACCGCCGATCGGGGCGCCGTCCCTGTCAACCACGGTTATGCGAAGAGGTGAAAGGGGCCCAAAGGTCGCATAAGGCTGGGGAATTATGTCCACCAGATCGTCGAATGCGTACTCGGGATGCTCCCTTCTATGGTCCTCGACTATGAAAGGTTGGCCGCAGGAGTGGCCGAACCTGGCCCAGGTCTCGCTCCGGAGCGCGAGGGTCCTGTTGGTCACCTTCCCGTCCAGCGACCCGTGCGGATACCCGGACGCGTTCTCCACATGGCCGC